>NZ_JBIEIS010000019.1:0-208068 GCF_043496855.1 Nonomuraea sp. JJY05 | reverse complement strand
CCGCGCCCCCGGGTCCGTACGGCGCGGGCGCTCCCGGCGGTCCGGCCTGGGGGACCGGGGCCTTGTGCACCGGGTTGGTCTGGGACGGGCCCTGCTGTGCTGGACTCTGCTGCGCCGGATTCGCCTGGCCCGGATGCTTCTGGGCCGGAGTCTGCTGGGCTGGATTCTTCTGGCCGGCGAACGGGTCGGGCAAAGCGGCCTCCTGCGCCATGAGAGCCTCAGCCGTGATCGCCGGCATGTCGCTCGTGGGGGTGTCGGCGACCATGCGCAGCAGGGTCTCCGCCTTGGCAGCGTTGAGGCGCTGCCGGTAGTCCTTGTTGAGCAGTCCGTTCAGCACCGGCCGCAGCTGACCCGCTTGCGTGGGCGGGTCGGCGCTCTCGGTGAGCAGTGCCGCCAGCGTCTCCGCGATCGTGGACCGTTCGTACGCCGGGCGCCCCTCGACGGCGAAGTAGAGTGTCGCACCGAGCGACCAGATGTCCGACTCGGGGCCGGTGTACTCGCCCCTGGCACGTTCCGGGGCCGTGTAGCCGGGTGAGCCGATCACCATGCCCGTCTTCGTCAGCCGCGAGTCGCCCTCGGCCTTGGCGATGCCGAAGTCGGTGAGCACCACGCGCCCGCTCTCCGTGATGAGCACGTTGCCCGGCTTGACGTCGCGGTGGGTGATCCCCTGGGCGTGCGCGGCACGCAGCGCCCCGAGCAGGTCCACGCCGATCTCCGCCACGAGCCGTGGCGGCAGCGGCCCCTCCTCGTCGATCACCTGCTCCAGCGATCGGGCCTCGATGAGCTCCATGATGATCCACGGGCTGTCGTCCTGGATCAGGACGTCGTGGATGGACGCCACCGAGGGATGGTTGATCCGCGCGGCGATGCGGCCTTCGCGAACCATGCGTTCGCGCAGCTCGGCCCGCTGTTCGTCGGTGAGACCCGGGTCCTGGCGGATTTCCTTGACCGCCACCTCGCGCCCGAGCGCGCGGTCGCGGGCGCGCCACACCGTGCCCATCGTGCCCCGGCCGAGCGGGGCTATGAGCTCGTAGCGCTCCGCGAGCAGGCGTGTCTGCTGTTCCGGCATGAGAAGAAGATATCGATTCTCGCTTGGGAAGTGCTTTACCCTCGCTTGCGAAGTTCTCTTGGCCAGAACCGCCGAGGAAGGCACAACTTTATCACCGTCGCTTTGAAACGGGCATAAGCCGACGGCGTAGGCCGCGGTTCGACGCGCTTCCTGTGCACGCCCTCGCCGGGTTTGCGCTCTTGCCGGGGCACCGGGACAGACAGCGCTGTCGTGCTGACGTCGGCCCTGTGGAGCCCGCGATGCGTGGGCCTGCGCGTGAAGGACGGCGGGTTGATCGTCGGCCCGGAGCGTACGGGCTTGCCCGGGGCCAGCGGCTCCTCGGCCGAGCCCCCGGCGGCGACCCTGGCCAGCATGAGCGAGGCCCGCACGGAGTCGAGCCTGGTCGCGGGGTCGATCCTGAGCAGCGCGTCAAGCACGGGGGCCAGCGGCCCGGCCTTGGTCATCGGGATCGGCTCGCCACTGGTCAGCGCCGCGAGCGCGGCGGCGGCCGTACGGCGCCCGTGCAGGCCCCTGCCCTCGACGGCGGTGTAGAGGGTCGCGCCGAGCGACCACAGATCGCCCGCCGGGCTGGCCTTCGAGCCCAGCACCCGCTCTGGAGCGATGTATCCCGCGGAGCCCAGGACGATGCCCGCCTGGGTGATGGAAACGTCACCTTCCAGTGCGGCCAGCCCGAAGTCGGTGAGCACCGCCCGGTCCTCGGTCACCAGCACGTTGCTCGGCTTGACGTCGCGGTGGAGGATCCCCTTGGCGTGCACGGCGCGCAGCGCCCCGAGGATCTGCCGGCCGATCTCGGCGGCCCTGCGGGGGTGGAGCGGTCCCTGCTCCTGGATGAGCTGCTCCAGGGACTTGGCCCGCAGCAGCTCCATCACGATCCACGGCCGGTCGTCCTCGGTGACCACGTCGAAGACGGTGATGACCGAGGGGTGCGCGACCATCGCGGTCGCCCGGCCCTCGCGCTCGGTGCGCGCGCACAGCTCGGCACGCAGCTCCTCGTCGAGCACGTTGGGCAGGCGCACTTCCTTGACCGCGACGTCGCGGTCGAGCAACTCGTCATGTGCCCGCCAAACGGTGCCCATGCCGCCGCGTCCGACCGGCTCCACAAGCCGGTAGCGCGCGGCGAGTAGGTAACCGGAGGGCGCACGCATGCCTGGCAGCTTACCTATTTGTGTAAACCGACCAGTAGAGGCGCGGCCGATAAATTGTTGCGAACTTAAGTCAACCCGCCTGACTCGTGACGTCAGCAAACCTCCTGGCCACATCGGTCCAGTTGGCGCGGCCCCGTAGTTTCTCGGCGCAGTCCGGGCGCACGTTCCGATACCGAGGGTAGTCGGGGAGGCTCCGAGGCGGGTGCTGCCGTCTCTTGGCAATGTCGAGGGAGTCAGATTGGTCCCGCTTCGCGGGCGGCCTTACCCACGCCCCGCACGGGCGTCCCGTACCGGCTTTCCTGAACGCGTTTGCGCAGCTCGACGGTGATGTGTGTCGTGCGGCACACTCGCGGACCCGATAAATGTGCATGATGCAAGGCAGAGGGCTTTCAGCTGTACGGCAGGCTGGCGGACAGGAACTGAGGGGCTCCGTCAGTGAGTTGTAAGGGTCCCGTAAGGGGGCGGGGGCATGGTACAGCCATGAGAGAGGGAGTTCTCCCACAGGCCCGCAAAGTGTCGGTGCCCGACGTCAGAATGAGGGCGAACACCCAAGGTCCCACCACTAACGACAGGCCGTTGAAGGACGTGATGAAGATGCGCCAGACCCAGGTTCGCACCCGGCCCAAGAAACCGAGCGGGATCGCTCTGGACCTTCGCACGCCGTCGGGGCGCAAGCTGCCCTTTTGAAAGCCATGAAACAGGAGCGCAATCTGAGAGGTGCGCGATGTGCAGTCACTACCCCGCTTGCCCGAGTGCCGATTCACCCGACCGTGAGGCCTCGCACGTGATCGCGGCCCACCCTGACCAGGGCTGGAGCCTGCTCTGCAACGGCGTCGTGCTGTTCGAGGACACCGGTCTGCTGCTGCCCGACGGCACCGTCGTGGCGCCGCACCGGTCCCCGGTGGCCGCCTGAGCCGGAAGTTCCGAGGAGATGCTCGCGCCGCACTCCCGGCCTACCGGCGCCGGGGCACCGGCACCGCCGCGATCATCCGGTCGCGAGCGGAGTCCCTGGTGCTCAGGCACCCCTGCTTCGGCTCCGTCCGCCCTCTTGTCCCGGGCCCGCACCGCGCCCGTCCCCGGCCCGTAACCGCCCCCGATCCGCGCCCCGCCCGCGCCAGGCCCATATCCGGCTCGCTCGCCGCCACCCTCAGCTCCCGGCCTCCGAGGCGCCCGGCCTCCGAGGCGCCCGGCCTCCTGGGGCGACTGCCTCCCAGGGCGGCTCGGCCCCCTGGGGCGACCCGGCCTCGCGGAGTGACACCCCATTCGGGCCGGTGCCTTCCGCGCCCGGTTGGCTCGCCGCCCGTCATGCCCCGCCGCCCACCGTGCCTCGCCCCACCGGCGATCGGTCGCGCCGGTGGGTGGAGAGCGCCGGGGGGGTCAGGCGGTCAGCGGCGGCCGATCGTCAGCACGGGGCCGGTGCGGTCGGTGAAGAAGTCGTCGCCCTTGTCGTCCACCACGATGAACGCCGGGAAGTCCACGACCTCGATCTTCCACACCGCCTCCATCCCCAGCTCCGGATACTCCAGCACCTCGACCTTCTTGATGCAGTCCTGCGCCAGCCGGGCCGCGGGCCCGCCGATGGAGCCGAGGTAGAACCCGCCGTGCTGCCGGCAGGCCTCGGTGACCTGCTTCGACCGGTTGCCCTTGGCCAGCATGACCATGGAGCCGCCGGCCGCCTGGAAGCGCTCCACGTACGAGTCCATCCGCCCGGCCGTCGTCGGCCCGAACGAGCCCGACGCGTACCCCGACGGGGTCTTGGCCGGCCCGGCGTAGTAGACGGCGTGGTCCTTCAGGTACTGGGGCATCTCGCCGCCGTTGTCGAGCAGCTCCGCGATCTTGGCATGGGCGATGTCGCGGGCGACCACGAGGGGGCCGGTGAGAGAGAGGCGGGTCTTGACGGGATATTTCGTGAGCTCGGCGAGGATGTCGGGCATGGGGCGGTTGAGATCGATCTGGACGACGTCGTCCGACAGGTGCTCGTCCGTCGTCTCCGGGAGGAACCGCGCCGGGTCCGTCTCCAGCTTCTCGAGGAAGACGCCCTCAGGGGTGATCTTGGCCAGCGCCTGGCGGTCGGCCGAGCAGGAGACCGCGATGGCCACCGGGCAGGAGGCCCCGTGCCGGGGCAGGCGGATGACGCGGACGTCGTGGCAGAAGTACTTGCCGCCGAACTGCGCCCCGATCCCCAGCTTCTGCGTCAGCTCGAAGACCTTGGCCTCCATCTCCAGGTCGCGGAAGCCGTGCCCGGACGCCGACCCCTCCGTGGGGATCGAGTCGAGGTAGCGGGCGCTGGCGTACTTGGCGGTCTTCAGCGCGTACTCGGCGGAGGTGCCGCCCACGACGACGGCCAGGTGGTACGGCGGGCAGGCCGCGGTGCCGAGCGAGCGGATCTTCTCCTCCAGGAAGGCCATCATGCGCTTCTCGTTGAGCACGGCCTTGGTCTCCTGGTACAGGAACGACTTGTTGGCCGACCCGCCGCCCTTGGCCATGAACAGCAGCTTGTACTCGTCCGGGTGGCCGTGCGGGTCCTCGGCGTACAGCTCGATCTGGGCGGGCAGGTTGTTGCCGGTGTTCTTCTCGTCCCACATGTTCAGGGGGGCCATCTGCGAGTAACGCAGGTTGAGCTTGGTGTAGGCGTCGTACACGCCCCGGGAGATGTGCTCGGAGTCGAGCCCGTCGGTCAGCACGTGACGCCCGCGCTTGCCCATGACGATCGCGGTGCCGGTGTCCTGGCACATGGGCAGGACGCCTCCGGCGGAGATGGAGGCGTTCTTGAGCAGGTCGAGCGCCACGAAGCGGTCGTTGCCGCTCGACTCGGGATCGTCGACGATCTTCCGGAGCTGGGCGAGGTGCGAGGCCCGCAGGAAGTGGGAGATGTCGTGGATGGCCGTCTCGGTCAGCAGCCGCAGCGCCTCCGGCTCGACCTCGAGGAACGTACGCCCGGCCGCCTCGACCCTCCGCACCCCCTCCGATGTGATCAGCCGATATTCGGTCTCATCGGCTCCCAGCGGCAGCAGGTCGGTGTAGTCGAACTCGCCCATGTCCATCCTTTCGGTCCCCCAAGAGATTACGCGCCTCCGGGAGATCCCACTTCGGCGACCGCTCGCGACCGTCCGGCGCTCAGGCCGACCAGGATGCCGGCGATCACCAGCCCCGCGCCCAGCAGATCGTACGCGGACGGCATCGCCACGCCGAGCACCGCCCCCGTCACGATCGCGCCCACCGGGATGATCCCCGCGAAGAGCCCGGCCCGGCCGGGGCCCAGCTTGGGCAGCGAGCTGTACCAGAGGAAGAACGCCACCACGGTGACCACGATCGCCAGGTACGCGAACCCGAGCGCCTCCGCCCAGGTCGGCGGCCGGAACATCCCGGCGCCCTCGTGCACCAGGCCGACCACGGCCAGCAGCGGCACGGCCAGCGTGGTCGAGTAGGCCGACACCCTGATCGCCCCCAGCCGCGGCAGCAGCGGAATGGCCAGCAGGGAGAAGCACACCTCGCCCACGAGCGCCCCCAGCGCCCACAGCAGGCCGGGCAGGTTGCCGCTGCCGAGCCCCGTGGCCAGCGTCGCCCCGGCCACCACCACGCACGCCCCGGCCAGCAGCCGCGGCGCGGGCCGCCCGCCGGCCAGGGCGAGGGCCAGCGGCACGGTGCCGAGCACGGTCCCGACCAGGGCCGGTCCGGCGGCGCTGGTCGACTCGATCACGCAGACGTTGAAGATGACCAGGCCGAACAGGGTGAGCCCGAGGAGGCAGAGCAGCTCGCGCGGCGTCAGGCGGACGAACCGCAGGCCGAGCGCTCGCGTTATGACAAGCAGGATGACCGCCGCCACGAGATACCGAACGGCCTGTCCGCCGTATATGGGATAGCCGTCCACCAGTCCCGACACCCCGGCCAGCGTTCCGACGAGGAACATGGCCGAGGCCGCACCCACGATGCCGTTTCTCATGCGAAGGATGCTAGGGAGACAATGGTTCGCGTAAACAGTCCAATGTCCCGCCGAAAGACAGGACCAATATGGCCGACCTCCATATCCAGATAAATCGCGATAAGGGGGGAATCGCCGGGCAGATCGCCTCCGAGCTGCGCGACTCGATCAGGGGCGGCCGGCTGACGCCGGGCACCCGCCTGCCCGCGACCCGCGACCTCGCCACCGACCTCCAGGTCTCCAGGGGCGTGGTGGTGGAGGCGTACGAGCAGCTCGTCGCCGAGGGCTTCCTGGTGTCCCGGGTGGGCGTCGGCACCCAGGTCACCCCCAAGAGCGCACCCCGGGCCGCTCCGCGGCAGAAGACGCCTCCCCGGCCCAAGCCGGTGCGCCGCGCGTCGAGCGCCCCCGTGTGCGCGCCGTACTACGGTCATCGCCCCACCTCTCCTGACCTCAGCCACTTCCCCCGCGAGCGCTGGCTCGCCGCCGTCAGGCACGTCCTGACCACCGTACCCTCGGAAGCCTTCGATTACGGGGACCCTGGCGGGGTGCCTGAGCTGCGAGAAGAGCTGGCCGGCTATCTCCGGCGGGTCAGGGCGGCGGATGTGCGCCCCGAAAATCTCATCATCGTCGGCGGCGTGGCGCAGGGCCTGAGCCTGGTGCTGCACGTGCTGAGCCGCCAGCGGCCGATCCGGCTCGCCGTCGAGGACCCGACCAGCCATCGCCAGGTTCCGCTGCTGAGGCGGGCGGGCGCGCACCTGGTGCCGGTGCCCGTGGACGAGGAGGGCCTGGACGTGCGGAAGCTGAGCGGCGACGCGGTCCTGGTCACCCCGGCGCACCAGTACCCGACCGGCGTGGTGCTCTCGCCGCCGCGCCGGGCCGCCCTCATGGAGTGGGCGTACGCGGGCAACCGGGCGATCCTGGAGGACGACTACGACGCCGAGTTCCGCTTCGACCGCGACCCCGTCGGCTGCCTCCAGGGCCTGGCCCCGGACCGGGTGATCCTCTCGGGCAGCGTCAGCAAGGCCCTGGCGCCGGGGCTGCGGCTCGGCTGGGTGGCGGCGCCGCCCGATCTGGCGGAGGCCGTCCGCCGGGCGAGGGGCGAGCTGGACCTGGGCTCGCCGGTCGTCGAGCAGTACGCGCTGGCGCACTTCCTGCGTACCGGCGGCTACGACAAGCACCTGCGCAGGATGCGGCGCGAATACCGCCGCCGCCGGGACGCCCTGGTCAGGGCGCTGGCCGAGGAGCTGCCGGAGGTGCGGGTCAAGGGCATCGACGCGGGCCTGCACGTCTACCTGGAGCTGCCGGACGGCTGGGACGAGCTGAGGACCGCGCAGGTCGCGCAGGAGCTCGGCCTGTCCACCGAGCCCGTGGGGCCGATGCGCGAGTCGGCGGGGCCCGCGGCCGTGGTGGTGGGGTTCGCGCGGCTGCCGGCGCACAAGGCGCTGGACGCCGTACGGTGCTTGAAGGTAAGAATGTCAGGACAAATTATTGACTGAGGGAGAAGCGCTCCCTCAGGAAGAGGGCCTGGTCCGGAGTGGAGGCGTCATGCGGGTGGGACTGATGGGTCTGGGCAGGATCGGAGCCTTTCACGCCGCGACCCTGGCCGCGCATCCGCTGGTGGACGAGCTGATCGTGGCCGATCCCGTGCGTACGTCGCCGTACGGCAGGCCGGGGGACCCGTTCGAGTCGGACGCCGTGGTCATCGCGACCCCGACCGCCACCCACGCCGAGCTCATCATCAAGGCGTGCGAGAAGGGCATCCCGGTCTTCTGCGAGAAGCCAGTCGCGGGCACCGTGGACGAGACCGTCAAGGTGCTGGAGGCGAGCGCGGGCAACCGGGTGCAGATCGGGTTCCAGCGCAGGTTCGACCCCGGCTACGCGGCGGCGGCGGCCGTGCTGCGCGCGGGGGAGCTGGGGGAGCTGCACCGCGTCCACCTCCTCACCGCCGATCCCGCGCCGCCGCCCGCCGAGTACATCGCGACCTCCGGCGGCATCTTCCGCGACTGCCACATCCACGATTTCGACATCCTGCGCTGGGTGACCGGCCGCGAGGTGGTCTCCGTGTACGCGACGGGGGCCAACCGCGGCGCCGCGTTCTTCGCGGAGGCGGGCGACGTGGACAACAGCGCCGCCCTGCTCACCCTGGACGACGGCACGCTGGCCACCCTGCAGGGCTCCCGCTACAACGGCGGCGGGTACGACGTGCGCATGGAGCTGGCCGGCACCAGGCGCACCCAGGCCGTCGGCCTGAGCCCGCGCGCCCCGCTGCAGTCGGTCGAGGGCACGCCGAGCGCGCAGGATCCCTGGCCCGACTTCGTCACCCGCTTCGAGACCGCCTATCGCAACGAGATCGACGCCTTCCTGACCAGCGACAAGAGCCTCTGCACGATCGAGGACGCGCTGGAGGCGCTGTACGTGGCCGAGGCCGCCGACCTGTCGCTCCGCGAGCGCCGTACCGTCGAGGTCGCCGAAGTGCGGCGGTGAAGCTCCTCAGGCGGCGGAGGGGTTGGGGGTCTGGCGCCTGGGCTCGAAGCCCTGGGCGAGGGCGATGATGACGGCGGCCAGCACGAGCGGCGCGGCGAACGCCCACCGCATGCCCGCCGCGTCCGCGATGCCGCCCACCAGGGCCGCGCCCACGATGAAGCCGATGTAGTTGAACAGGTTCACCCGGGCGATGGCCACACCGGTCCCGGCCGGGTCGAGCTTGCCCGCCGCCGAGAACGACTGCGGCGCCACCACCGAAAGCCCCACCCCGGTCAGGCCGAACGCGACGATGGCCAGCGGCTGGTTGGGAGCCACGACGACGCCGAGGAACCCCAGGGTGGCGATCACGCCGCCGATCCTGACGATGGCGGCGGGCCCGTACCGCCGGACCGCGAGGTCGCCGCCGAGCCGGACGGCCAGCGTGGTCGCCTGGTAGGCGACGTAGGCCAACGGGATCACACTCGGGCCGGCCAGGAGCACGTTCTTCATGAACACGGTGTTGAAGTTCGACACGGCGGCGTCGCCGACGTACAGGAAGCCCATGGCCAGGCAGAGCGGGATGATCGGCCGCCAGGGGAAGCCGCCCGCGGCGGCGCCCGCGGGGGCGTCCTCGACCTTCTCCTCCTCCGGCGTGCACAGGTCGCGGGCGAACACGAGCGAGCCCGCCAGCGCGAACACCATCGGGACCGACATGATCACCGGCAGCGGCAGGGTGGCGGCCACCGACGCCCACGCCGCCCCGAGCATGCTGGCCACGCTCCACACGCTGTGGAAGCCGTTGAGGATCTGCACGCCGTACCTGCGCTCGACCGCCACGCCCTGCATGTTCATGCCGGCGTCCACCGCGCCCACCGCCACGCCGAACAGCAGCAGCGCCGGCACCAGCAGCGGCACGGTGGGCGCGAGCCCGACGAGCACCACGGCGAGCGCGACCACGGGCTGGGCGACGCGCAGGAGCACCTTGCTGCCGAGCCGCGCGGCGAACGTGCCCGCCGCCACGCTGCCGACCCCCGCGAACACGGGCACGATCAGCAGCAGGAGCGTCAGCGCGCCCTCGTCGAGGCCATGCTTGGCCTGCAGGTTCGCGACCTGGATGAGCAGCGAGGCGAAGGACAGGCCCTGTACGGCATAGACGACGTACGTGGCGATGCGGGCCTGACGATCACGCGAGGACGGCACGACGGCCTCCTGATGGGGGGAATCAAACGTGAGGCTGGGTCAGGTTAGCGGCCCGCCACTCCGTTCCGCCAGCCCACCGACCCCGGCATCGACCAGGCGTCCGGTTTGCTCCGTCGTGTCCAGCCGCTTGGCGGCGGCCCAGACGCCGAGCGCGAGCAGGGCGGCCACCTCCGTCACGGCCATGCCGCGCTCCACCAGGCCGAGCGGCATGACACGCCACCACGCCAGCCCGTTGCGCGCCCCGATGAACATGGCCGCGGCGATGCCCACCACCCACAGCACCGAGCAGATCCCGAGCCCGAAGGCCACCAGCGTGGCCCGCGACCGCTCGCGGTGCCGCCACGGCCTGGCGATGATCATCGCGGCCAGCGGCAGGCTGAGGAAGGCGATGAAGCTGCCCACCCGGTGGATGCTCCCGCTCAGGCTCGGGCCGACCGACCAGTCGTGCTTCTCGAACCACGCCGTCATGAACAGCCCCACGCTCCACCCCATGAGCGCGATGGTGCCGAAGACCCCCGCCAGCCGCTGGCGTGCCAGCGACACCCCGATGGCCGCCGACCCGACCGCGAGCAGCCCCACCGCCAGCCCGAAGATCCAGCCGTCGGGGCCGAGGCCGTGCTCGCTGATGGTCCGCCTGATCGGGTTCATCTCGTCGAGGCTGGTCAACTCCAGGCCCAGGATCACCGCTATGCCCGCGCCCGCCACACCGAGACCCCATCGCGCCGGTTGATGCACGCACACCTCCCTTTTGCCGGGATCAACGGCGTGGAAGGGCTCGGGATTCCTCAGGCCTTGAGCCGCGCCCCTCCGTCGACGGTCAGCACGATGCCGGTCGTGTACGCGTTTCGCACCACGTACTCGATCGTGGCCGCCACGTCCTCCGGCCGGCCGACGCGCCGGACCGGCAGGCTCGTGGCGGCGCTCTCCATGAACGCGGCCCGCGCCTCGTCGCCGATCTCCGACCACCAGTCGGTGTCGATCACGCCGGGGGAGACCGCGTTCACCCTGATGGGGGCCAGCTCGACGGCCAGGCCGGGCACCGCGGCCTCGATCGCCCCGTTCACCGCCGCCAGCGTGGCGATGCCGGGCAGGGCCGCGCCGGCCGACGCCGCCGTCACGAAGGTGATCGAGCCCTCCGGGTTCAGCACGCCCAGCGCGGCCTGCGCGGTCAGCAAGTGGGGGACCAGCTTGTTGCGCACCGCCTCGGTCAGCCCCTCGCCGGTCAGCGAGCTCAGCGGGCCCGCGCCGCCGCGGCCCGTCAGGGTCACGACCAGGTGGTCGACGGTGCCGAGCCCCTCGAACAACGCCCGCATCGCCCCGGTGTCGCGCGCGTCCACCGCCTCGCCCCGTGCCTGGTCACCGAGCTGCTTCAACGCCGAACGCAGACGCTCCTCCGAGCGGCCCGTGACGACCACCTCCGCGCCGCCCGCGGCCAGCCGGGCCGCCGCCGCCAGGCCGATGCCGGACGTGCCGCCGACGATCACTACTCGCATCTTCGTCGTCCTCTCATTACGAGACATCTTGCCTCGAATATAAACGAGGCACAGTGTCTTGTAAAGTGGGCGCCATGGTTGGCAGACCACGCAGTGAAGCGGCCAGGAAGGCGATCCTCCGGGCGGCGCTCGACCTGTGCGCCCGCGACGGCTACCAGAGCGTGACGATGAAGGGCATCGCCCAGGTCGCGGGCAGCGGCAGGCAGACCGTCTACCGCTGGTGGCAGACCAAGGCGCAGGTCCTGCTGGAGGCCCTGACCGACGTCCTGGCGGAGGAGGTGCGGGGGTTGCCGGACACCGGGGACGCGCGGGCCGATCTCGTGGCGTTCCTGGAGCAGACGTTCGCGCTGGCGCGAGGGGTCGCGGGGCAGGTCGTCGTGGGGCTGATGGCCGACGCCCAGTCCGACGCCGAGCTGGCCGCCGAGCTGCGGGCGAAGCTCATCGATCCCCGCCGCGCTGCCCTGCGCGCGGTCCTGGCGCGCGGCGCCGTGCCGGCCGACGTGGACCTGGAGCTGGCCGTCGATCTCGTCTACGGCGCGATGTGGTACCGGCTGCTCAACCGCCACGCCGAAGTGAATCAGGAACTGGCCGAGGAAATCGCCGGACTTCTGGCGCGCATCAGCTGATTCCCGCGACTTACGGAGCGCATCTGCTGATTTGGCACGAGCGATTATCCCGGGCGCCGGTTATCGTCGGATGTGTGAACGAACGCGCGCAATCGTGGCTGCCGAAGCTGCAGGAAGTCGGAGAGCGGCTGGCCGAGGAGTGGGTGTCGGCCCGGCGGCCGCCCGCGGCGAGCGACGTGCCGCCGCCCCACGAGCTCCGCGCGTCCGACGCCGATCGCGAACGCATCGCCCAGGTGCTGCAGGACGCGCACGCCGACGGCCGGCTCACCCTCGACGAGCTCGAGGAGCGGCTCGGCGTGCTCTACTCCGCGCGCACGCTGGGCGAGCTGGCCGCGCTCACCACTGATTTGCTGCCCGCCGACCAGCAGCCGCTCAACCTGGACGGCCGTCCCGTGTCGGCCATCTTCAAGCAGGAGCAGCGCGGCGGGCGCTGGGTCGTGCCCGCCGAGCTGGACGTGACGGCCATGTTCGGCACCACCAAGCTGGACTTCCGCGACGCGATCCTGCAGAACCGGCAGATCATCATCAACGCCACCCTCGTCTTCGGCGGGCTGGAGATCCACGTGCCGGAGGGGCTGGAGGTGATCAGGGTCGCCAAGGGCAAGTCCGTACGGCTGACCAAGCAGCCGACCGAGCCCGGCGCGCCCGTCGTCGAGGTGCGCACCACGAACTTCGCGGGAGACGTGAAGGTCAAGGAGCCCCCTCGCCGCAAGCGCCGCCGCTGAGCCTCAGCCGGCCGTGTCGAAGCCGCAAGCGCCGCCAGCTGAGCCTCAGCCGGCCGTGTCGAAGTTGATCGCGCTGTACGCGCGCAGCTTCCAGAGCTGGTGCTCGCTCTCGATCTTGCGGATGGTCCCCGACCGGCCGCGCATCACCAGCGACTCCGTCACCGCCGAGCCGGCGCGGAAGCGTACGCCCTGCATGAGCTCGCCGTGCGTGATGCCGGTCGCCGCGAAGAACACGTCGTCGGACCTGACCAGGTCGTTCGTGGTGAGCACCTGGTTGAGGTCGTGCCCGGCGTTCAACGCCTTGGAGCGCTCGGCGTCGTCGCGCGGCCAGAGCTTGCCCTGGATCACGCCGCCCAGGCACTTGAGCGCGCACGCGGCCACGATGCCCTCGGGCGTGCCGCCGATGCCCAGCAGCAGGTCGATGCCGGTGCCCCCGCGGGCCGCCATGATCGCGCCGGCCACGTCGCCGTCCGTGATGAACTTGATCCGCGCGCCCGCCTCACGGATCTCCTTGACCAGCCGCTCGTGCCTGGGCCGGTCCAGCACGACCACGGTCACGTCGGAGGGCGAGCAGTGCTTGGCCCGGGCGACCGCGTTGATGTTCGCGGACACGGGGGCCTCGATGTCGACCACGTCGGCCGCCTCGGGGCCCGTGACCAGCTTCTCCATGTAGAAAACGGCCGACGGGTCGTACATCGAGCCGCGCTCGCTCACCGCGATCACCGACACCGCGTCGGGCATGCCCAGCGCCGTCAGCCGGGTGCCGTCGATGGGGTCCACGGCCACGTCGCAGTCGGGGCCGCTGCCGTCGCCCACCTGCTCGCCGTTGAACAGCATCGGGGCGTGGTCCTTCTCGCCCTCGCCGATGACCACCACGCCGTTCATCGAAACCGTGTTGATCAGCTGGCGCATGGCGTTCACCGCCGCGCCGTCGGCGCCGTTCTTGTCGCCCCGGCCGACCCACCGCGCCGCCGCCATCGCGGCCGCCTCCGTGACGCGTACCAGCTCCAAGGCGAGGTTGCGGTCGGGGGCGTGCTCGCCCGTGGCGAGCGCGGGCGGTACGGATGTCTGATCGGACATGATGAGCAGCCTCCTAAGGGGAATCTACGTCGATCGTAGTTGTCCCTCTCTTCCCGCCCAGAGGCGGATAATCTGCCCATCTCCTGCCCGAGATGACCGCTTCCTCGCAGCAGGGGCGGGTCGGGGGCGACATCGGTAAGCTTCGACAGGGTTGCCCTGCCATCACGGAGAACGGATTTTGCGCCATACGGTGTGCGCGTCCAAGATCTTGCCTCCACCATGGAGCCTGGAGGAGATCGCATGAGCGAAGTGGAAAACGTGGTCGCCCAGCCGCGGACGTCCGAGCGCGGCGCCGCCACCCGCAGCTCGCTTCTCGCGGCCGCAAGGGAGGTCTTCGTCTCCAACGGGTTCGCCGAGGCGGGCGTGACCGACGTGGTGGCCAGGGCCGACGCCAGCGTGGGCAGCCTCTACCACCATTTCTCCGGCAAGGCCGATCTCTATCTGACGCTGTTCGAGGAGTTCCAGGCCAGGCAGACGCAGCGGACGAAGCAGGCCGCCCGCTCGGCCCGCGCCGCCGGCGAGAGCGACCCGATGCGCGTGTTCATCAGCGCCGCCCGCGCCTACCTCGACGGGTGCCTGGAGGAGCGCGAGCTGGCCGCCCTGTTCCTGCGCGGCGACGGGCCGCCCGGCTTCGACGTGGTCATGCGTGACCGGCTGCGCAAGTGGGCGCAGCTCAACGCGGCGCTGTTCGAGGACGAGGGGGCGCTGGTCGTGGTGGTCACGGGCGCGCTGGCGGCGGCCGTGTCCGAGGTCGTCCGCACGGGCGATCGCGGCCTGTCCGAGGAGGTGCTGGCCATCATCGGCCAGATCCGCCCGGCCACTTCGGCGACCGCCTCCTCCAGCGGGTAACCTCGCCAAGTGTGCGACGGTTCACCCAAGGTTTCTACGGTTACGCGGTAGCGCTGTTCGTCTGCCTCGCGGCGGCCGGGCTGTTCCTGCTGGTCACCCCGCAGAGCCGGGAGCAGCACATCCCCAAGCTCGAATACTCCATCACCGTCGCCAACTTCGGCCACTCGGTGCCGTACGGCGTGTGGGCGCCGCAGAAGGATCCGGCGGGCTGGGTCCCCAACAGCAACAAGATCGCCAAGGGCGAGAACGGCGCTCAGGTCCTCTTCCTCGGCTACGCCACCGCCAAGCGCGAGCACGCGATGTTCACGCAGAGCAACGAGCAGCCGGCGGCCGGGTTCGCCAGCCGGATGGCCAACTCCGACAAGGCCGTCGGCACGCAGCAGGTCGGCGGGGTCCAGTGGGAGCAGCGCTTCCGCGAGGACAAGAACCAGCGCTCGCTCGTCCGCGTGCTGCCGGAGGTGACGCTCGTGATCACCGGCACCGCCGACTGGCCGGAGCTCGCCGAGCTGGCCTCCGTCCTGCAGCAGCGCCCCAAGGGCTGACGGGGCCGTCCGTTCCGCGGATGTCGGCCGCCCCGTCTAGGGTGGTGGTCGTGGCAGGAGACGAGAAGGCACCCTCATACGAGCAGGCCCGCGAGGAGCTGACCGAGGTGGTGCGCCGCCTGGAGACCGGCGGGCTCACCCTGGAGCAGTCCATCGAGCTGTGGGAGCGCGGCGAGAAGCTGGCGGCGGTCTGCGAGGAGTGGCTCCAGGGGGCCAGGGTCAAGCTCGCCGCCGCCATGGCGCGCCGCTCCGAGCCCTCGGCGGCCAACTCCGACGACGCCCCCTTCTGAGTCCCCTTCTGGCGGCCCTGGGGGCTAGGCGGTCTCGCCGGGGCCAGCCAGCGGTAGCCGTGGTCGGTCGCCTTCGCCAGCCAGGCGTTCGTGGTGCCCAGTCCGCGTTCGTTGAGCTGCGCGTCGTGGATCCCGTACGCGTGCCGCGGCCGTACGGCGCGTACGAAGTCGATCGCCTCGACGGTCTTCAGCCACGACCCCTGCAGCGGCACCAGCAGGGTCTCCACCGGCTCGTCCGGCACGTGCACCGAGTCGCCCGGGTGGTAGAGGGCGCCGTCGATCAGATAGCCGAGGTTCGGGCAGTCCGGCTGGCTCCCGTAGATCAGCGCGTGCCGCCCGCCGTGCGCCCGCACCCGGAAGCCCGCCGCCGAGAACTCCTCGCCCG
Organism: Nonomuraea sp. JJY05; assembly: GCF_043496855.1. Taxonomy (NCBI): domain Bacteria; kingdom Bacillati; phylum Actinomycetota; class Actinomycetes; order Streptosporangiales; family Streptosporangiaceae; genus Nonomuraea; species Nonomuraea sp. JJY05. The sequence goes on along the minus strand of NZ_JBIEIS010000019.1, from coordinate 192,279 downwards.
CGTTCACCGGCGTGTACGGCAGCCCGTCCAGCCCCGCCCCGGCCGGCGCGAACACCGGGACCCCGGCCCCGAGCAGCCGCAGCACGTCCACATGATCGCTGTGTTCGTGGGTGACGAGCACCGCGTCCGCCCCGTCCAGCGCGGACGGCTCGCTCCAGATCCCCGGGTCGATGACCAGCACCCGGCCGTCGACTTCCACCCTTATGCAGGCATGCGTGAACTTTGTTAGCTCCACACCCCCACGCTAGGTCATCAGGCAGAGCAGGTTTCCCTCGGAGTCCCTGAAGGCGGCCATGCGGATCTCCCGGCCCTGCGTGCCGAACGTGCCGTCGTCGGTGAAGATCAGATGCGGCTCCTCGACCATCGCGACGCCGTGCGAGCGCAGCCGGGCCACGTCCGCCTCCAGGTCGTCGGAGGCCAGGTAGAGCACCGTGGAGGGCGCGCCCTGCTCGATAAGCAGGCGGACGCCGTCGAGGTCGAAGAAGGCCAGCCCGGGCGGCCGGTAGGTGGCGATGTGCCGCAGGCCCAGCACGTCGCGGTAGAACGCGGTGGCCCTGTCGAGGTCGTCGGCGTGCTGGGCGACCTGCACGAGTCCTCTCATGCGCCGAACGTAGACCCCGGACCGGTCACGTGTCCCCGGTTTCGCCCGGGTCCTCCGCACGGACGGTCAGGCGGTCGTCGCTCAGGCGGATCGTCAGCAGCGAGCCGGGGGAGACGTCCTTGGCCAGGCGTACGACCTCGCCCGACGGGTGCTGGACGATGGCGTACCCGCGCTCCAGCGTGGCCGCGGGGGACAGCGCGATCAGGCGGGCACGCAGGTGGACGAGATCGTCGGAGGCCCGGTCGAGCGAGCCGGACAGCGAGCGCCTGGTCCGGTCGCGCAGCGACTCGACCTGCTCGGCCCGGCGCTCCAGCTCGCGCACCGGGTCGGCCAGCGAGGGGCGCGAGCGCACCGACGTCAGCCAGGACATCTCGCGGTCGAGCCAGCCGTTCAGCACCCTGCGGCCCCGGTCGCGCAGCTGGCGCACCAGCGAGAGCTGCTCGCCGACGTCGGGCACGACCTTCTTGGCCGCGTCGGTGGGGGTGGACGCGCGTACGTCGGCCACCAGGTCGAGCAGCGGGCTGTCCTGCTCGTGGCCGATCGCGCTCACCACGGGGGTGCGGCAGGCGGCCACCGAGCGTACGAGCGTCTCGTCGGAGAAGGGCAGGAGGTCCTCCAGCGAGCCGCCGCCGCGGGCGATGACGATCACGTCGACCGAGGAGTCGGCGTCGAGCTTGCGCAGCGCCTCGGTCACCTCGCCCACCGCGTAAGGCCCCTGGACGGCCACCTCCTCGACCTTGAACCGCACGGCCGGCCAGCGCCTGCGGGAGTTTTCCAGCACGTCGCGCTCGGCCGCGGAGTCGCGGCCGCAGATGAGCCCGATCGTGCCGGGCAGGAACGGCAGCCGCCGCTTCCTGTCGGCGTTGAACAGCCCCTCGGTGGCCAGCAGCTGCCTGAGCCGCTCCAGCCGGGCCAGCAGCTCGCCCACGCCGACCGGGCGGATCTCCAGCGCGGTGAAGGCGAAAGAGCCCCTGTTGACCCAGAAGTCGGGCTTGACCTGCATCACGACCCTGGCGCCGTCGGCCGGCCTCGGCACGGCGGCCTCGTAGACCCCGCGGGGGGTGGTGACCTTGGCCGACACGTTGGCGACCGGGTCGCGCAGGGTCATGAACACCGTGCCGCCACGAGCGCTCAGGTCGGTGATCTGGCCCTCGACCCAGACCGTGCCGAGTCTGCCGATCCAACCGCCCACCATCTGCAGGACCGTACGGATCGGCAGGGGAGACTCGGGTGAGGTCTTCTCGCTCATGCCGGAAGACTACGGGGTCGGTACGACCTACTCTCCGGCCTGCAGCTTCGCCAGGCGGTTCTCGAACATCTTGATCACCTCGGGCCGGGACTTCGTGGCCTTCTCGAAGGCGAGGAAGTCGCTGATCTGCTCGGCGGTCTTGCCGCGCATCCTGGCGCGCAGGGACGCGACGGTCATCTCGGAGTAGCCGGGCAGCGGCTCGGCCAGGTCCACGGGGGCGGCCGCGACCGGCTCGGGCGCGGCGGCGGGCTCGGGGGCGCGGGCGGGCTCCGGCGCGGACGCGGGCTCCGGGGCCACTGTCGCCTCGGGGGCCACGGCGGGCTCCTCGGTCGCGGCGGGCTTCTTGGCCGCGGCGGGCTTCTTGGTGGTCCTGCGGGTGCGCTTCGGCTTGGCCTCGACAACCTCCTCCGCGACGACCTCCTCTGCGACGGGCTCCTCCGCGACGGGCTCCTCCGCGACGGGCTCCGCCTTGACGGCTTCCTCCGCGACGGCGGCCTTCGGCTCGGCCTCCACGGCGGCGGCCTTGGGCTCGGCGACCTCGGCGGGCTTGGGCTCGGCCTCCTCCGCGACGGCGGGCTTGGGCTCGGCCTTGGCGGGCTTCTCCGCGGCGGCGGGCTCGGCGGCCTTCGCGGCCGCGGCGGGCTCCTCCGCGGGCTCCTCCGCGGGCACGGGCTTGGGCTGCTCGGTCGCGGCGGGCTTGGGCTCGGCGGCCGGGGCGGCGGTCTCGGGGTTGGCGGTGGCCGCCGACTCCGACTTGCCCGCCGGAGCGAAGATGACGGGGTCGGGCTTGGTCTTGGCGACACCGTTGGGCTCGGCGGCGCTGGGCCGCGGCGCGAAGATCACCGGCTCCTTGCGGGCCGGCTTCTCCTCCTCCGCGGCCGGAGCCGCGGCCACCTGCTCGGCGGCGGAGGGGCGCGAGTCGCGCGACTCCTCTTCCTGCTCCTCCTTGCTGCCGAGGCCCTTGATGGAGTTCTTCACCCGGTCCACGACCAGCAGGGCCTGCCCGGCCGCGCTGAGCGTGGTCTGGATGAACAGGAGCGGAAGGTCCTTGGCCTTCTCCTTCAGCTCGTCCTTGTTGGTGACGGTCTTGGCGATGTTGCGTATCACGTCGCTGAGGGACATGACGTCTCCCTGGGAGGTCAGTAATGGACGGCCAGTCTGGCAAACCGCGGGCAACCACGCACGCGCGGGCCTGATGGCCGCTCCACGTAGCATAGAAAGTATGGAGCCGCAGACCCCCACTTCCCGCCGAGTACTCGTAGCCAAGCCACGTGGCTACTGTGCCGGAGTCGATCGAGCCGTGGTAGCGGTCGAGAAGGCCCTGGAGCAGTACGGTGCGCCGATCTACGTGCGCAAGCAGATCGTCCACAACACCCACGTCGTCAAGACGCTGGAGGCCAGGGGCGCCATCTTCGTCGACGAGACCGAGGAGGTGCCCGAGGGCGAGATCGTGGTGTTCTCGGCCCACGGGGTGTCCCCGGCGGTGCACGACGAAGCGCGCCGGCGCAGCCTGCGCACCATCGACGCCACCTGCCCGCTGGTCACCAAGGTGCACAACGAGGCCAGGCGGTTCGCGAGCCAGGACTACGACATCCTCCTGATCGGGCACGAGGGTCACGAGGAGGTCGAGGGCACCTCCGGTGAGGCCCCCGACCACATCCAGCTCGTGGACGGGCTCGATGCGGTCGGCAAAGTGCAGGTCAAGGACCCGAGCAAGCTGGTCTGGCTGTCGCAGACCACGCTGTCGGTCGACGAGACCACCGAGACGGTCGCCCGGCTCAAGGAGCGCTTCCCCACGCTGATCGACCCGCCGAGCGACGACATCTGCTACGCCACGCAAAACCGGCAGGTCGCGGTCAAGGAGATCGCCGCCGAGGCGCAGCTGGTCATCGTGGTCGGCTCGGAAAACTCCTCCAACTCCAAGCGCCTGGTCGAGGTGGCCAAGGACTACGGGGCCGAGGCCTCCTACCTGGTCGACAACGCCTCCTTCATCCGCGACGAGTGGCTCGAAGGCGTCACCACGGTCGGCGTGACCAGCGGCGCCTCCGTTCCGGAGGAGCTGGTCGACGAGGTGCTGGAGCGGCTGGCCAAGCACGGGTTCGACGACGTGACCCAGGTCGAGTCGGTGCAGGAGAGCATGCGCTTCGCCCTGCCCCACGAGCTGCGCAAGGACCTTCGGGCCTCCTAGTCGTCCCCGCGCGGCGTCCCGTAGACCTTGGGCTCGAAGTAGCCCTCCGGCTCGGGCACGAACGGCTGGCGCGGGCGCGGCACCTCCGCGCCCGCCTTCAGCTCCTCCCGCAGCTCGCGTACGTTGTCGCGGAGCCCGCGCCGCCACGCGACGCCCAGCACCACGGCCGAGCCCGCGAACAGCCACGGCGCGCCCTGCGTCAGCGACGTGTAGAGCCCCAGCGCCAGCGACTGCACGATCGACACCGAGCCGAACGCGCGCCCCAGCTCGACGAAGAGCGTGGCGCAGAAGAACACCAGCGGCGGCGTCACCACCAGCGACAGCAGCTCGCGCCGGTTGACCAGGAGCACGCCCAGCAGGCTCGACAGCACGAACGCCGCGCCCACGACGTACTGGAGGTCGAGCAGGGTCGCCAGCACGTAGCCCGCCAAGGTGCAGACCAGGGCGAGCGCGATGGCGCCGCGAGCGGTCAGCCTGACCGCGGAACGCCTCTTCTCACCCAATGCCCCACCCCCGATTTATTGCGACCCGTTGGCCAACTTACCGTTCGAGTGGGAAAGCAGAGGCGAGGTTTCCAGCAGTTCTGGGGACGCCAGGGGTCTGGGCAGGCCTTCGAGCATCTCAGGAGAGTCGAGATCGCCGTCCACGACGCCCAGATCGTGCAGCTTGCGCGCGGTGACCAGGACGCGGCTTTCGAGTGATCCGACCGACTTGTTGTACGCCTCCACGGCCCGCGTCAGCGCCCTGCCGAGCGACTCGACGTTCCTGCCGAGGGACGAGAGCCGTTCGTAGAGCTCCTTGCCCAGCTCGAACACCGCCCGCGCGTTCTCGCTCAGCGCGGCCTGCTGCCAGGCGTAGTGCGCGGTGCGCAGCATCGTGATCAGCGTCGTCGGCGTGGCGATGTGGACCCGCCGCGTCATCGCGTATTCGAGCAGCCCGGGATCGCGCTCCAGCGCCGGGGCCAGGAACGCCTCGCCGGGGATGAACAGCACCACGAACTCCGGCGACGGGTTGAACCCCTGCCAGTAGGACTTGGCCGCCAGCCGGTCGATGTGCTCGCGGACGTGCCGGGCGTGGGCGTCGAGCCGGACCGTGGCGAGGCTCTCGTCGGACGCCTCGGCGGCCTCCAGATAGGCCGCCAGCGAGACTTTGGAGTCGACCACGATGTTCTTGCCGCCGGCGAGCCTGACGACCATGTCGGGGCGCATGGAGCCCTCGGTGACCTGCTCGTCGAAGTCGCAGTAGCGCTGCATGCCGGCGATCTCGGCGACCCTGCGCAGCTGGAGCTCGCCCCACCTGCCCCGCGCCTCGGGCCGCTGCAGAGCCCTGACCAGGGCCGTGGTCTGGGAGCGCAGCTGCTCGTTGCTCTGCCGTACGAACTCCATCTGCTTGGCCAGCTCGGCGCGGGCCGCGCGCTGGCCGGACTCGGTGTCGCGCAGCTGCGACTCGACCCGGGCGAGCGCGTCCTTCAGCGGCTCCACCAGGTGCTCGACGGCCTGCTTGCGCTGCTCCAGATCGCCCGTGGCCTCGGCGCGGCTGGCGGCCAGCCTGGTCTCGGCCAGCTCGAGGAAGCGGATGTTGTTGACGTCGAGGGCGCGCGTGGACAGGGCCTGGAAGCGCTCGGCGAGCTGCTCCTCGACGTAGACCAGCTTGTCGGCGGCCGACTTGGCCCGCGCCTCGGCCTCGGCCACCCGCACCGCGGCCCGCGTCCTGGCCACCAGGAACCCGATGACGAACCCGGCGCCCAGACCTACGACAAGCGAGACGACATCCACTCGATCGATGATTGCAGGACTCCGGCGCGCCGTTCCGGCCCGACACGCTCGTTACGCTCAGCACGTAAACTTGGGCTCCGTGAGTCTCTCTATCGGTATCGTCGGTCTGCCAAATGTCGGCAAGTCCACGCTCTTCAACGCGCTGACGAAGTCCGGCAACGCGCTCGCCGCGAACTACCCGTTCGCCACCATCGAGCCCAACGTGGGCATCGTGGGCGTGCCCGACGACCGGCTGCCCAAACTGGCCGAGATCTTCAGCTCGGCCCGCATCCTGCCCGCCAAGGTCGAGTTCGTCGACGTCGCGGGCCTGGTCAAGGGGGCCTCGGAGGGGCAGGGCAGGGGAAACCAGTTCCTCGCCAACATCCGCGACACCGACGCGATCTGCCAGGTGGTCCGCGTCTTCAGCGACCCCGACGTCACGCACGTGGACGGCGACATCTCGCCCAAGCGCGACATCGAGACCATCAACACCGAGCTGATCATGGCCGACCTGCAGACGGTCGAGAAGGCCATCCCGCGCCTGCAGAAGGAGGCGCGCAACAACAAGGACAAGAAGTCCGCGCTGGAGGCCGCCGAGGCCGCGCTGAGCGTGCTGGAGACCGGCAAGACCATCTTCGAGAGCGGCCTCGACCGCGAGGAGCTGCGCGACCTTCACCTGCTGACGGCCAAGCCCTTCCTGTACGTGTTCAACCTCGACGCCGACGAGCTGGGCGACTCCGCGCTCCGGGAGCAGCTGGCGACGCTGGTCGCGCCCGCCGAGGCGGTCTTCATGGACGCCAAGATCGAGTCGGAGCTGGTCGAGCTCGACGAGGAGGAGGCGCTGGAGCTGCTCCAGTCGGTCGGCCAGGAGGAGTCGGGGCTGCGGCAGCTCGCCAGGGTCGGCTTCGACACGCTCGGCCTGCAGACGTACCTCACGGCCGGGCCGAAGGAGACCAGGGCCTGGACGATCCCCAAGGGCGCCACCGCGCCCGAGGCGGCCGGCGTGATCCACACCGACTTCCAGCGCGGCTTCATCAAGGCCGAGGTCGTCTCCTTCGACGACCTGGTCGAGGTCGGCTCCATCGCCAACGCCCGCGCGGCGGGCAAGGCCCGCGTCGAGGGCAAGGAGTACGTCATGCGCGACGGCGACGTGGTGGAGTTCCGCTTCAACGTCTGAGCAGGGCCCGGGCCGGGGTGTCCCGTGCGAAATCACGGAAAGCCGCCGTTCGTTACGGTAAGTTACCGACGGTGACGGCGGAGATGCCCCACTCAGACGTCTGATCCCGGGAATCGGTAGGACGTCTGATCCCGGGACAACTGATGCGTCAACCACTTTGGGCCCCCGCGCGTCGAATCGTCACGGCGTTCACGCTGACTCGGGAGGCCCTCAATGATCCGTCGCATCATCCGGAAACGACGTCCTGCACCCACTCTCGCGGGCATCAGCCTCGAGGAGGAGCTCGCCCTGATCAGGGTCGAGCTCATGTACGGCCTGCGCGTCAACCGCGAGGCGTACCTCCGCAGGAAGGTCGAGGAGCGCAACGAGATGGCGACGCGCATGCGCGAGCGGGACGCCGCCGACATGCTGGCGGACCTGCGCGGCTCTCTGGAGCGGGCGGTGCAGCCGACGGTCGTCTCCCTGGACCGGGGGGCCCAGCCGACGGTCGTGGACCTGCACAGCAGGCGTCAGCCGCGGCCCACCCAGGACCCGGAGCCCGCCTGACATCCTGACTCCGCTCCCCGATCCATACCGAATCCGCAGGTAGCGAGAGTCCATGCCCGACAGGACAGGAATCCGTGGCTGTCGCGCTATGCCAATTTAGGTATCTGGCCTGGTCAAAAGATGTTTCCACCGGGAAGTCTCAGGAATCGGCAATGAGGCCTGCCCTGTGACCCGGTTTGCCGTCAGGGCGGTCATGCCGCAGCATGGGCGTGGCTTTCCTGGAACAATGGCGGAGACCGGATAGGGTGACTACTTCACCGCGGATGATGGGGATCGGCAACGGACGACACCGCGCCAGCCGGGGGGATCGGCGCGAGCGGAGGCGTGATGGCTCGTAGGTCTACCGTCCAGCACGATCCTCGGATCGCTGGCGACCCCGAGCTTTCCGCGCGCCTTGACACGGCTGACTTCGACGCGCCGCCGCCTCGCAGGCCGCGGCGCGGCGGCTGGTCGGGCGGGGGCGGGCGGTGGTTGGTTTGGGCCGGCCGTGTCATTCTCTGGGCAGTTATCGTGGTTGTCGTGGTGAATGGGGTTCGTGCCCCATTTGAGCGATTCACCCAACAAACGAGCACGGCGCCCAATAGCGTCGCGCCTGCTCACCATGGTTTTCCGGCCGACCGGGGCATGGCTTTCGCCGCCCAGTTCGCCGGGGTCTATCTCAATTTCAGCCCGGACGACGCCGCGAGCAGGTCGCGTAAGCTGGCCGCTTTCCTGGCCGAGGGCATGGATCCGCAAATGGGCTGGGACGGCTACGGCAAGTTCGCGGCCGTGGCCATCCAGCCGTACGACATCGATGCGAGCGACGCCCACAACGCCCTGGTCAGCGTGGCCTTCCAGTCGGGTCCGCGCAGGTTGATGCTGTCGGTCCCGCTCTACTACTCGGGCGACGACGCGGGCGGCAGGTTCGCCGTGGTCGGCCGTCCCGCGGTGCTGCCCGCCCCGTCCCCGGCCGACGTGCCGCAGGTCGCCGCGCCGGAGACCGACGAGGCCACCGCGAGCGAGCTCAAAGAGCAACTGAAGGGTTTCTTCACCGACTACGCCTCCGGCGACGCGGCCGGGTTGCAGCGTTACGTCGCCGCGGGCCGGACCCTGCCGAGTTTCGGCGGCACGTTCACGTTCAGGGAGCTGAAGAAGGTCGTGGTGCCTGTGGGGGGTGCCACCCGAGAGATCCAGGCGGTCGTGGTGTGGGTCGTGCCGAACAGCGAGCCGTCCGCCACCCCCGACGCCACCGATCCCGCGGCTGTGGGCGGCACGCTGGAGATGGCCTACCGGCTGACCGTCGAGAAGCAGGGCGACAAGTGGTTCGTCGCCGACATTCGCGGTGCCGGCCGGGTCGTTGGATAGAGGCACGGCCACGCCGCTCATCGGTACCCCCCGGGAGGACAAGAAGTGACCTTGAAGACCGTTCTGCTCCACCTGATCGAACTGACGCCGACGCCCCCGGCGACCGGCCCGGACACCGGGGGTCTCGCCAACTTCCTGCGGGGGTTCTTCGCCCCGCTGTTCCTCGTCGTCGTCTCCGTGGTCGCGCTCTTCTTCCTCTTCACCCGCGAGATCACACGTTTCGTGCAGTTCTTGATACTGGCTGTGGCCATTGGCGTGATCTTCTACGTTCCCAACATCATCGAGGTGACGGCGAAGGCGATCGCGGGCGCACTGGGCATCAAGTAAGGGTTGAGACCGCTCCGCGGCGGTCATGTACGAGCGGGTGGAGAGGAGGACCGGCGTGGACCTGCCCACATATACGAACATCTGGCGGATCGAGAAGCGGCTCTACAAGCTGTACGACCTACGGCTGCCGATGCCGCTGCCGATCGTCTGGATCGGCGTTTTCGTCGGGGTGTTCGTTCCGTGGTCGCTCCTGCTGGTCCTGGTGGGCGTGCCGGTGGAGATGCCGTGGCACGTGCTCTACCTCGTGCCGCCCGGGATCGTGACGTGGCTGTCCACCCGTCCCGTCATCGAGGGCAAGCGGCTCACCGAGCTGCTCGAGTCCCAGCTCCGCTACCTGGGCCAGCCGAAGGCGTGGTACCGCCTCGCGCCCATGTCGGAGCCCGAGACGATCACGTTCTCCGCCCGCGTGTGGCGCACCACCCCCGCGCGGGCCAAGTCGAAGGCGCCCCGCAAGGTCCGCCAGCCGCAGCGGCGGCGCGAGGGCCAGCGGATCGCCGGCCCGCGCCAGGTCCGCCCGGCCGTCGCGGCCGCGGCCGCCGCCGCTTCCCAGGCTCCCGTGTCGGAGCAGAGCACCGGCCGCTGGGGCACCCGCCGCGGCACCGCGCCCGCCCTCAAGGCCCGGGTACGCGAGACGGCCCCGCCTCCGGCACCGAGGGCCGGGGTCGGTGCGTTGCGGCGCGAGGAGGCCCTTCCAGGCGGCCCTGGACGCCACCAGGACGCCCTGCCACCCGACGTCCACGAGGGCGCCGAGGCGCCTGTCCGTGAACGCGCGGACGCCAGGGATGCCGCGGCTTGGGAGCGCGGGAATACGAGAGACGCCGCGGCTAGGGAGCGCGGCGACGCAAGGGATGCCGCGGCTTGGGACGCAAGGGAAGCCGCCGACCGTGAGGCGGCCGGGGCGGCCAGGGAGGCGGAGCCCCACAAGCCCGCCGCGGTGAAGCCCATCGACACCGAGGCGCTGCGGCGGCTGCGCCGGCTCGCGGCGAGCGCCGAGGCCCCCGCCGAACCTTCGGGACGCATGGAGGGCCAGCGGCGGGACCGGGAACGGCCCGAGGACCGACCCGAAGAACGACGCGAGGACCGGCCCGAGGCCCAGCGCGAGGAACGGCGCGAGGACGAGGTCGCGCGGGACCAGCACCGGAAGGGGCAGCCGCCTCGGCTGGGCCCGTCACTGGTGCTGTCCGGCTCGCAGCGCGTCTGGCCGCCGCTCAACCCCGACGCCAAGCCCCTGCCTCGGCCCGCCGCCACCAGGCCCGGCACGAGCTCCTCCGACCCCGCATCCACCACCCCGCCCCAACAGGACACGGCGCCGACCCCAAGGGCCGACACGCCGGGTACACCGAGCCCTGAGCCCAGCACGACGCCAGGTGCGCCGAGCAGCGTGCCGAGCACGACGGCTGAGACGCCAGGTGCGCCGGGCACGACGGCTGGGACGTCGGGCACGGCGGGCGACGCGCCCGACGCATCGGGCGACGTGCCGGGCGCGGTCGGTGACGCCCCGGACGCCGGCGTGCCGCAGCCGGTGGCGGAGGTCCCGGATGCGCACGGCAGCGTGGACACGCCTGGAATGGCGGACGACGGGCCGAAGGGCGACGCGCCGGAGACGGTCGGCGACTCCACGGTCGGCGACTCCACGGTCGGCGACTCCACGACGGGCGATGCCACAGTTGGCAGTGCCACGATCGGCGACTCCACGGTTGGCGATGCCATGGTCGGCGGCGCTGCCGAGATGCGCGACGGCATGGACGCGCCTGGTGCGGCCCCGAAGAGCGATACGCCGCCGCCGGTCGCTGAGGCCGCCGAAGGACCTGACGGCGTGGATGCGCCCGAGGACGTGGAAGCGCCGGTTGCGGCGCAGGCGGAGCCGGAGCGGGGCGTCCCCCAGCGGGCCGCCGAAGTGCCCGGCGGGGCTGACGCGCAGGAGCCCGATGCGGCCGATGAACGGCCCGAGCGGTCTACAGCTGAGCGTCCCGGGCGGCCGACGGCTGAACGACCCGAGCCGTCGACGGCTGAGCGGTCTGAGCGGTCTACGGCTGAACGGTCCGAGCGGTCGATGGCTGAGCGGCCCGAGCGGTCTACGGTGCGGCGACTCCCGGCGAAGGGTGATGCGCCGGGTGCGGTCGTGCCCGGCACGCGCGGCGACCGAGGCGTGACCGCGCCTGGCACGCGCGGCGACCGAGGTGCGGGTGTGCCCGACGCGCGTGGTCCCGCGGCCGGTGATCGGCGCGTGGCGGCGGCGGGCGCCGACGACTCCAGGGGCACGATGGCGGGTGCTGCTGAGGGCCGGGGCGCCGTGACAGGCGCCGCTGACGGTCGAGGCGCGGCGGCGAGTGCAGGCGATGGCCGGGGTGCGTCGAGTGCCGGTGACGGTCGGGATGCGGCGGCGAGTGCAGGCGATGGCCGGGGTGCGTCGAGTGCCGGTGACGGTCGGAGTGCGGCGGCGAGTGGAGGCAATGGCCGGGGTGTGCCGGCGAGCGCCGGCGATGGCCGGGACGGGGGGGCGGCGCATGAGCGTGGGGGCGAGTTCGTTGCTCCCGTGCCCGTCCCTCGCCCAGGTGAAGGCCGGGTGCGGCGGGTCGAGTCGGTGGTGGGGCGGGACTCCGGAGGGTGGCGGAGGATCGCGCAGGTGGTCGTCGGCGGAGGCGGCGTCAGGACCGACGGGTCCGAGATCGACGAGGCCAGGGCCAGGGGCGTGTTCGGCGGCAGCCGCAGGATCGTGGTCCTGGGCTGCACCGGCGGCGCCGGTCAGAGCACGACGGCGCTCATGCTGGGCCACACCTTCGCCAAATACCGCGACGACAGGGTCGTGGCCGTCGACGCCAACACCGGCGGCGGCACCCTGACGAGCAAGATCCAGCCGGAGACGCCCGAAACACTCACCTCGCTGCTGTCCGGGCTCGACCGCGTCAGCGGGTATCTCACCATGCGTGGGTACACCACGAGGACCGCCTCCGGGCTGGAGGTGATCAGCGCGGACACCGACGCGGGCGCCGAGCAGCGGCTGAGCGACCGGTCGTTCTTCTCCGACCACCGGCTGGGCGAGTCCATGCGCCTTCTCGACCGCCACTACAAGCTCGCCGTCATCGACCCGGCCGCCGCGCTGGCTGCCAGGCTCCTGCCGTACGCGGACCAGCTCGTCCTGGTGGTCCCCGCGAGTGAGGAGGCGTCCGAGGCGGTGGCGATGACGTACGAGTGGCTCGACGGGCACGGCTGCGCGGAGCTGCGCAGGCGTGCGGTCATGGTGGTCAACGGCGTGAGCAGGCGTTCGATGGCCGACGTCGAGCAGGCGGAGTCGGTGGCCAGAGGCAGGTGCCGGGCCATCGTCAGGGTCCCCTGGGAGGACGGTCTGGCGCCCGAGGGCGCGGAGGTCGTCGACCCGGGGCAGTTGCGCGCGGCCGGCAAGCGGGCCTATCTCGCCCTCGCCGGCGTCGTGATCGCGGGCTTCGCGGCACAGGCACAGACCGTCCGACCGAGCGAAGAGGAGTTGGCGAGTGACCCCCCGGGCACGAGAATCGGTGAGCGATAAGTGAACAAGCGAGCAGGTCTGGCCCGTTCATGCGCCGAGGGGGCGGCATGAGCAGGGCGGCACGAGCGCACCAGCGCCTGGCGGTCCGGTATTTCGACGACCGCATCCTGCTCACGGACACCTCCGCATGGGCGTACTTCCGCCTTCCGACGGTCAGCTACGAGTTCGTCACACCCGACGAGCGCGAGGCGCTGGCCACCAACATCACGATCGCGCTGGCCGCGATCAGGATGCCCGACGCCGAAGTGCACCTGAGGGTCGCGCACCGCACGTACCCCGCCGCCGAGTGGGCCATGACGCTCAACGCCACGTCCGACGAGGGGCCCGGCTGGCGCGACTACCTGGAGGAGATGTACCGGCACGTCTGGGCGAAGGACTTCTGGTCCAAGGAGGTCTACCTCGGCGTGCGGCTCGGCCCGCGCGGCAAGCAGCTCGGCGCCGGCGTGCTGTCCCAGCTCTTCGGCTTCTACCAGAAGACCGAGAAGGCACTCGGCATGGAGGACGACCACGTCCCCGACAGCGAGATCGGGCGCTGGACCGAGCAGGCCGAACGCCTCGGCCGGGCACTCACGTCGAGCGCCCTCTACGCCCGGCACGCCACCTCCGTCGAGGTGGCGTGGTTGTTCCAGCACGCGGCCGCGGGCGCGCTCGGTGACCCGCCGCCGTCGGCCAGCCCGAAGCGGCGCTGGGGCAAGGGCGAGATCGAGTCGCTGGTCGAGGGGGAGATCCACAACGGCAGGTCGCTGCTGCGCATCGTGCAGCCGCAGGGCGACTCGTACGTGGCCTACCTGTCGTTCGCGAGGTTCCCCGACCTCATGCCGTTCCCGGACGGCGAGCCGTGGATGCACTTCGCCGACCAGCTCGCCTTCCCCGTGGAGATCTCGTCGCGGATGCGGCTGATCCCGCCGGTCAAGGCGTCCAAGGACGTCGCGCGCAAGCTCGCGCACGCCCGCGACATGGACCACCACATCCGCGAGGCCGGCGCGGAGGCGCCGCTGGCGCTGGCCGAGCAGATTGACGCGGCCCGCATGCTGGAGCACGGCATCACGAAGGAACGGCTGCCCTTCGTGTACGGCTGGCACCGCCTGATCGTGTCGGCCCCCACCGAGGACATGTGCGTGCAGCGCGTGGAGGCGGTCGTCGAGCACTACCGCGACATGGGCATCGACGTGGTCAACTCGACGGGCGACCAGTTCTCGCTGTTCTGCGAGACGCTGCCGGGAGAGAAGGTACGCGTCAACGCCTACGCCCAGCGGCAGCCCCTGCGCACCATCGCGGGCGGCATGGCCACCGCCACCGTCGACCTCGGCGACCGGCTGGGCGACGGCACCGAGGGCTGGCTCGGCCCGTACATCGGCGAGACCGTCGGCAGGGCCCGCAGCATCGTGCACTTCGACCCGCTGGTGGCGGCCACCCGCAACCGGCCGACCGCCATCGCGATCACCGGCGAGCCCGGCGGCGGCAAGACCACGCTCGCGCTGCTGATGATCTACCAGATGGCGCTCAGGGGCGTGACGGTCGCGGTGATCGACCCGAAGGGCGACGCCGAGTCGCTGGTGCGGCTGCTGGAGAAGCGGGGCCGCAAGGCCCGCATCATCCCGCTGGGGTCGGCGGCGCCGGGGCTGCTCGACCCGTTCTCGTTCGGCGACGACATCGCGGCGAAGAAGACCATGGCCACCGAGACGCTGCGGCTGCTGCTGCCCCGCATGTCGGAGGAGCGCGAGTCGGCGATGATCCAGGCGGTGGCCGCGGTCTCCAACGCGCCCGACCCGTCGCTGGGCAAGGTCGTCGACTTCCTGGAGCAGGCCGACGACCCCGCGTCGAAGAACCTGGGCGCGGTGCTGCGCTCCATGTCGGAGATGCACCTGGCCAGGCTCTGCTTCGACCCCTCGGGCGGCGATCAGATCGACAGCGAGGGGTGGACGACCGTGTTCACGCTGGGCGGGCTGACGCTGCCCGACGTGGCCACGACCAGGGACGACTACTCCTACGAGCAGCGGCTGTCGGTGGCGCTGCTCTACCTGGTCTCCCAGTTCGCGCGCAGGCTGATGAACGGCCTCGACCGGCGCGCCCCCAAGGCGATCTTCCTGGACGAGGCGTGGGCGATCACCTCCACGCCCGAGGGCGCCAAGCTGGTGCCCGAGGTCAGCCGGATGGGCCGCTCCCGCAACACCGCTCTCGTGCTGGTCTCGCAGAACGCGGGCGACCTGCTCAACGAGCAGGTGACCAACTGCCTGTCGTCCGTCTTCGCGTTCAGGTCCACCGAACGGGTGGAGGTGGAGCACGTCATGTCCCTGCTCGGGGTGGAGCCGTCGGAAGAGCACAAGGCCGTGCTGCGCTCGCTCGGCAACGGCGAATGCGTATTCCGCGATCTGGATGGCAGGGCGGGGCGGATCGGAGTAGACCTGATCTCCGAGGAACTTCTCCGTTGGCTCGACACGAACCCGACGCACGACAAACCCGACGGCAGCGGGCATGATGATCTTCAGGGGGGCGTGGGCAGGGCGCAGGAGGTACGGTCATGAGGATCAGGCTGTCTCGACGGCTCGCACTGGCGCTCGCGCTCGTCACGAGCATTCTCGTGGTGCCGATCGTGGTGGGCGGGCTGTCTGCCCCGGCCGCCGCGGCACCCTGTGACCTGTCGGGCCCGCTCAACCCGGAGATGGTCGGCGGTGGCACCGACGGCCTGATCCAGGCGCCGGCCCCCGAGGGCGGGCCGCAGGCGCCGACCACCAACTACGCCCAGTTCGGCATGAGCGGCCAGTTCTGGCACACCCACGACCTGGGCTGCTCCGACTACGTGGCCGTGCTCGGCAACATGTGGGCCAACGGCATCTTCACCGCGGCCAAGGCCATCGACCGGCTGACGATCACCACGTACCAGGCGGCGGCGACGGAGGGACCGCTCCAGGCCATCAAGGACGTGGTCGACGACATCGTCACGAACCTGTCCAAGGCCATGTACTGGCCCTTCCTCCAGCCGATCGTCATCCTCGGCGCCATCTGGCTGGCCTGGTACGGGCTGATCCGCAAGCGCGCCACCACGACCGCCGAGGGCGTGATCTGGATGGTGCTGGCCGTCACCGTGGCGGTCTGGTTCCTCAGCCGTCCGGGCGACTTCACGGGCCTGGGCAAGGTCGTGACCGACAAGACCGGCGAGGTCGTCAACTCGGCCTTCTCCGGCCTGCCGGGCGCGGGCGGCGCCTCCTGCCTGCCGCCGCCCGGCGGGGGCGACGCGAAGGTCCAGGCGGGCGGCTACGCCCAGACGGGCACGCCGGGCGTCGACCAGAACGCCGACGCGCTGTGGTCCACGCTGGTCTGCAAGCCGTGGCTGGTGGGCCTGTTCGGCACCGCCGACCCGCAGCAGCCGATCGTGCGCGACTGGGGCCGCAAGGTGCTGGAGATGCAGTCGGTCCCGCGGGCCGTGGCCGGCCAGCCGGCGCCCGACGTGGGCGCCCGCCAGTCCGAGTACGCCTCGCTGGCCGACAAGCTCAAGAACGACCCCGTCTACACCGTCTTCTCCGGCCGTGACTGGTCCAACCGGCTCGGCGTGGCCGTCGGCGCGTTCATCGCGGCCATCGTGGCCGGGCTGCTCATCTTCCTGGTGGCGGTCTCGCTGCTGGTGCTGAAGGTGGGCTTCCTGCTGCTGCTGATCCTCGGGCCCGTGTTCCTGCTGATCGGCGTCCATCCGGGCAGCGGCCGGATCGTGGCCATGCGCTGGGTGGAGATGCTCGTCGGCACGCTGCTCAGACAGGCCGTGCTCACGCTGGTGCTCAGCGTCCTCGTCTACGGGTACGCGCTGATCATCTCCACGGCCATGCCATGGGGCCTGCAGGTGCTGTTCATGGCCCTGCTGACGATCGCGGTGTTCTTCTACCGCAGGCCGTTCCAGCACCTGTTCGCCTCGATGAACGGCCACACGGTCACCACCCGCATGCTGGGCGAGGCGGCGAGCTCGTCGGTCCTCGAGCGTTCCGCGGGCGCGCTGCCGCCGGTCGCCTCGGCCAGGATCGGCCGCTGGGGGCTGCGCAAGGCCGAGCCGATCATCAGGGCGGCCGGCGCGGCCAACCCGGCGGGCGCCGCGGCCACGGCGGCGGCCACCGCCGGTCAGGCCCGGGTACGCGCCGAGGAGGGCGAGGGCGTTCCCTCGGGCACCCGCGTGCCTGCCACGGCCGCGCCGCTGGACACCGACCAGCAGGGCGGCAAGGCGGCCGGCAGGGCTCCGATGGAGCCGCGCAGGGGCACGGCGCCGCCGCTCAACCTGTGCGCGCCCACCCGCACGCGCGGTCCGGCGGCGGGCGGCCCCCGGGTGGCCGGCGCGGCCGGGACCGGTGGCACCGCCGCCGGTGGCTCAGGCGGCTCAGGTGGCTCCGGCGGCGGCTCGGCGGGCGGCTGGTTCGGCGGCCGGTCCGGCGGCGGCTGGGCGTCCCGCGGCGGCTCGTCGTCGGGGTCGCGCGGTTCGTTCGGCGGCTCCCGGTTCGGCGGCTCGGGCGGCACGCGCTCTCGCGGGTCCGGCGGCGGGCTGCTCGGCCGCGGCTCGAATGGCTCGGGCGGCGGATCGCGAGGCGGCTCGGACGGTGGATCGCGGGGCGGCTCCGGCGGTGGCTCGGGTGGCGGGCTGTTCGGCGGCGGTTCGAGGTCCAACGGCGCCGCCCGGTCGGGCGGCGGCTCCAGGCCGTCCGGCCCCCGGATCTTCGGCTCGGACGAGCCCTCGTCCCGCGCCTCCGAGGCCCCGCCCCTCTGGCTGCGCGGCGGGCGCGACGGCGGCTCCGGAGGCGAC
This sequence comes from Nonomuraea sp. JJY05, assembly GCF_043496855.1. Taxonomy (NCBI): domain Bacteria; kingdom Bacillati; phylum Actinomycetota; class Actinomycetes; order Streptosporangiales; family Streptosporangiaceae; genus Nonomuraea; species Nonomuraea sp. JJY05. Next base: position 174,787 of record NZ_JBIEIS010000019.1, on the reverse strand, counting down.
AGCCCGGATGTGCCGTTCTGGCTCAAGCCGAGCAGCCCGGACAAGGACTGAACGAACATGGTGCAGCGAGGTGACAGGCGGGGGTTGGCCTTCGCCGCCGTCGTCGTGGTCATCGCCGCGGTCGGCATCTACCTGACCATGTGGCCCGACCCGGAGGAGCAGGCCGGGCCCAGCCAGGAGCCGGCCAGGGTCGCCAGCGCGCCGCCGACGTCCAACACGCCGCTCGCGACCGCGAGCGCCGCCCCGTTCGACATCTACTCGTACCTGCCGATGAAGAAGGAGCAGCTGGCCGCGACGGCTGACCTGGCCGAGCGGTTCACCGCCGAGTACGGCACCTTCAGGTACGACGAGGACCCGGCGGCGTACGCGACCCGCGTGAAGGCGTACACGACGGCCGAGCTCGGCAACGAGCTGACCAGGACCATGACCTCGGCGGGCACCGTCGAGCAGAACCGCAACGACCAGATCGTCTCCAAGGCCACGGCCAGGCTGAAGGAGATCAGGCAGATCGAGAAGAACTCCATCATCTTCGTGGTCGCCTCGGCCAGGCAGGTCACCGCCAAGAGCGGTAACCAGACGGCTCAGGAGGAGTACGCGGTCACGGTGACCCAGTCGGGAGCCGACTGGCGGATCTTCGACATCCGGCCTGCCGCGGAGGGTCAGGAGGGGGACACCTCGGGGTGAAGCTCTCACGTACCCGGCTCGCGCTGCTGGTCGGCGCCGCCGGTGTGCTGCTCCTGGTGGCGGTCATCGTGTCGCCGATGCTGCTCATCTCGATGCCGTCGTTCCTCAGCAACGGCGGCACCTCGCCCGACTGCAAGGACAACACGCAGGTGGAGGAGGTGTCCGACTCGGCGACGTCGGACATCCCGTCCGAATACCTGGAGTTCTACAAGGAGTACGGCAAGAAGATCGGCGTCCAGTGGAACATCCTGGCCGCCGTGGGCAAGCGCGAGACCGACCACGGCCGCTCCAACCTGCCGGGCGTCAAGAGCGGCACCAACTACGCGGGCGCGGCCGGGCCGATGCAGTTCCTGATCTCCACGTGGGGCGGCAAGGCCAGGGTCGCGATGTCGTCGAAGTTCACCGGCTACGCCTCCGACGGCGACGGCGACGGGGTGGGCGACGTCTACAACCCGGCCGACGCGATCCTGGGCGCCGCGCGGATGCTCAAGCGCAACGGCGCCCCGGAGAACGTCCGGCAGGCGCTGTTCGTCTACAACCGGGCCTGGTGGTACGTGGACCAGGTCGAGGCGATCGCCAGGAAATACGCCAAGTCGGGCGACGTCAAGGTGCCGCCGCAGGCTTCGGAGGAATGCGACGAATCGCTGGTGGAGGCCGCGCCGAGCGACATCGTGGCCAAGATTTTGGAATACGCCCTGGCGCAGCGCGGCAAGCCGTACCTCTGGGGCGGGACGGGGCCCGACGCGTTCGACTGCTCGGGCGTCATCTTCGCGGCCTACCGGGAGGCGGGGCTGACGATCCCGCGTACGACGTTCGGGCAGTGGCCGTTCGGCGTGAAGGTTTTAGACGGCCAGGAACAGCCCGGTGACCTGGTGTTCTTCAACGCCGGGCCGGGCACGTCCGCCGACAACCCCGGTCACGTCGGACTGGTCGTGTCGAAGGGCAAGATGCTGGAGGCCCGGTGCCGGCTGTGCGGGCCGATCAAGGTCACCAGCTACAAGGCGCGGGACAACCGCATCGGTTTCACCCGCCCCCTGCAGAACCCCGACGTGCTCGAGCAGCTGAAGAAGCTGCAGAATCCTTCCCTGTGAATGATTTCGACACGGTCGTGGTGGCCGCGGTGATCGTCGCCCCGGGCGCCCGGGTGCTGGCCGCCCAGCGCGCGGAGCCGCCGGCGCTCGCGGGTGGCTGGGAGTTCCCTGGCGGGAAGGTGGACCCCGGCGAGAGCGAGACGGCGGCGCTCGTCCGCGAGTGCCGCGAGGAGCTCGGCGTGGAGGTCACGGTGGGCGAGCAGGTGGGCGGGGACTGGGCGCTCTCCGAGGGGTACGTGCTGCGCGTGTGGCTGTGCTCGCTGCCCTCAGGGGTCCCGGAGGCGCGGGAGCACCTGGCGCTGCGGTGGCTGGGGCCCGGCGAGTACTACTCGGTCGAGTGGCTCGGGGCGGATCTGCCCGTGATGAAGACTGTGGAGAATCTGCTCCTTTCGCGGGATTAGGTGCTGCTTCCTTTCTGTGACAGAATGACTACCAAGAGTGACATCTGTCGCAACGGGGGAGTTGGGGAGTGATGCGGCGTGGCTGGATCATTGCAGGCGCACTGATCCTCGCGGCTGTGCCCTCCGTGCCTTTGGCGGCCTCCCAGGTGTCGCTGGTGCTGGAGCGGTTGAGCACGCCCGGGAAGTGGATCAGGACGGGCGACGTCCAGCGCTTCCGGGTGCGGCTGAACGGGATGGCCGACGGGGTCAAGGTGGCGGTGGCGGCCAGCCCTGCCTCGGCGCTGGCGCAGGTGTCCTGTGCCCCGCCGGCTCCTGGCACGCCCTCCGCGCCCGTGCCGGCCACGGGGATGGGCGCGGCCCGGGGCGGGGTGCGGGACGCGCGGGCCCTGGCGGCCCAGGCGCTGAACGTCACGGGCGGTTCGCTCCTGACGGGCACCGTCCCGCCCGGGACGCGGGTGTGCGAGCTGGGCGACCTCGCCGGTGAGCGGGCGGTGGACGTGACGCTCACCGCCCCGTCAGGGGCGAAGCAGGTGGTGCTCGCGGCGGTGGCCGGGATGCGGGCCGACTCGGGCGGTCCGGTCACGACCAAGACCAAGACCGCCGCCACGCGCGTCATGGACGAGGACGCGGGCTTCAGCGGCCCGGCGGTCCGCGTGAGCCCGGCGGAGCCCCAGGTCGGTACGCCGGCCGGCGTGACCCCGGGGAGGACCCGCGCGTACGCCGAGGCGAAGGAACGACTCCTCGCTCAACTGCAGGCGCCCGCCCCGCCCGCGGGGGCCTGGGCGAAGGTGCAGGCCGACGGGGCGGAGATCGCCGGGGCGCATGCCAGACGCCGTGTGCTGGCCGGGGCCGGAGTGCTGCTCGAAGGGCAGTGGCCCGCTGAAGCGGCCGCGCCGCGGCGTGAGGCGGCCGGAGGGACCGCGCGCCGGTTGAGAGGCCTCGGCATGCCGCAGGCCCCCCGGCAGCCGCAGGCGATGCCACAGTGGCCCCAGGGCGCCGGGCTCTCTCAAGCCATGCCACAGGCGCCCGGGCTGCCTCACGCCGCTCCGCAGCTGCCTCAGGGGCTGCAGCGGCTGCCTCAGGCTGTGCCGCAGCCGCCACAGGGCCTGCAGCGGCTGCCTCAAGCCGTTCCGCAGCTGCCCCAGGGTCTGCCGCAGTTGCCTCAGGGCCTGCCGCAGGTGCCGCGGCTGCCGGAGGCCGTGCCGCAGCCGGTGCCCGGCGCCGCGCCCGTGCCGGCCCTGCCCGGCGCGCTACCGCAGGGCGTCGCAGGTTCGCTCCCGCAGGGCATCGCCGGCGTGCCGGCCGTGCCCGGCATGGCGGCGCCGCAAGCCGCTCCAGGAGTGGCCGGGCAGTCCGCACGCGGCGCCGAAGGCGTGGTGCCGCTGCCGTGGAATGTGGCCGTGGCGCGGAAGCGCCCTCGCCCTGCCGCGTGGGTGAGCCCGCTGGACGGTCCGAAAGGGCTGCCGATGGTCGCCGGAGGCATCGGAGTGCTGCTGGGAGCCCTGTGGTTGATTGGCACGGTGCAAAGACGCCGAAAAAGCAAAACGTAGGTTAATCCGGGCTTTACTGTTACTTTGACCCGACTAGTATTCCCTTGACCATGGTTCCGGGATACGCGGAGGGCACCGGTGGCACGCACGCGAGCGACGGCCGCGTCCGCCGTCGTCTTGGCGCTGGGTTTGGCCGGCGTCGGAGCGACCCCGTTCATCGTGCAGAGCGCGAGCGCGTCCGTGTCGGCGTACCAGCCGGTCGATCCCTGTGACGTCGGCGAGGTGTGCGACACCACGCCGGAGACCACCGTGACGGTCACCGAGACGGCGGGCACGCCGGAGCCGGAGGAGCCGGAGACGACGATCACCAAGACCGTCACCTCCACTCCGACGAAGGCGAGCAAGACACCCAAGCCGACGAAGAGCTCGACGCCTCCGGCGACCACCAGCGCTCCGCCGCAGCAGAACCAGAACCCCCAGCCGCTGCCCACCCAGACGATCGAGACGGCCCCGACCCCCTCGCAGGCCACCTCCGAGCCGTCCGTCGACATCCCGGAGGTCGCGTCCTCCGAGCCGGTCACGGCGCCGTCGGCGCAGCCGAGCGACACGCAGCCCGCCTCCTCCGAGGAGGTGCCGCTGGAGCTGCGCAACGCGGCGCCGGAGTTCGACCAGAAGTCGCTGACGCAGAAGCTCAGCATCCCGGCGCTGGTGCTGGTCCTGCTCGCGCTCTTCGCCGTCCTGATCTTCGAGGGACGGCTGCGCAGGATGGCCCACGCGGCGGCCGTGCGGAAGGCCGGGCCGCAGATGGGCCGGCCGGACATGCCGCCTCCTCCGGGTGGCGGCTATCCCGCGGGACCCGGTTACTACGCGACGGCGGGCTTCCCGGCGCCCGGCTATCCGGGCGGCACGGCGTACGCGCCGATCATCAGCTTCGTCCCCGTGCAGACGTATCCGAGCGCCCCGGTCCCCGGTTACGAGGAGCACCCGTACCCGCCCCAGGGTTACGCGCAGGAGGCCCCGACGCCGCCGGTGGCGGAGCCCGTGGTGCTGCACCCGGACGAGTTCGACTCCTTCAACCACGAGCCGCCCAAGCCCAAGGAGTTCCGCGACCCGTTCGAGCCGCTGGTGCCGGCGGACCCGCCGCCGGCGGACATCCCGCCGGGCGGCGGCGACCCGTACGAGGTCCCCGGCCAGGAGCGCCCGCTGGGCCCGGTCTCGGCGGCGGAGACGGGCGACTCGGAGCCGTGGCAGGGCGGTGGCTCCCTGTTCGACCCGCCGGTCCGCAACCAGGAGCAGCAGGCGTACGACCCGCCGCCCTACCTGGCGCCGGACGCGGAGGCGACCGTCGTCCAGCCGCTGCCGCCGGGGCCCGGGCAGCCGGAGCAGACCAAGGAGATGCCGGATCCCAAGCGCAGGCGCTGGGGCCGCAAGAAGTAGCCGGGAAACGAGATGAGGGGGCTGGAGATCCAGCCCCCTCATTCGTTCGGGCCTACTTGGCGCGCTTGAAGATCTTGTTGCCGAGCCACACCAGCGGGTCGTACTTGCGGTCCGCCACGCGCTCCTTCATCGGGATCAGCGCGTTGTCGGTGATCTTGATGTGCTCGGGGCAGACCTCGGTGCAGCACTTGGTGATGTTGCAGTAGCCGAGCCCGTGCTGGTCCTGCGCCGCCTCCTGGCGGTCGGCCACATCGTATGGGTGCATGTCCAGCTCGGCGATCCGCATGAGGAACCGGGGGCCGGAGAAGTCGGCCTTGTTCTCCTCGTGGTCACGGATGACGTGGCAGACGTTGTTGCACATGAAGCACTCGATGCACTTGCGGAACTCCTGGGACCGCTCGACATCGACCTGCTGCATCCGGTACTCGCCGGGCCGTACGCCGGCCGGAGGCGTGAAGGACGGGACCTCCCGCGCCTTCTGGTAGTTGAACGACACGTCCGTCACCAGGTCCTTGATGACCGGGAACGTCCGCATCGGCGTGACCGTGATGGTCTCGTCCTCCTCGAAGGTGGACATCCGGGTCATGCAGCCCAGGCGCGGCTTGCCGTTGATCTCCATGCTGCACGAGCCGCACTTGCCCGCCTTGCAGTTCCAGCGCACCGCCAGGTCGGGCGCCTGCGTGGCCTGCAGCCGGTGGATGATGTCGAGGACGACCTCGCCCTCGTTCACCTCGACGGTGAAGTCCTCGAGCTTGCCCTCACCGCCTTCACCGCGCCAGACCTTGAACTTCGCCTTGTAGCTCATTTCGAAATCCCGTCGAACTCGGTCATCTCTTCGTCGGTGAGGTACTTCTTCAGCTCGTCCCGGTCGAACAGCGTGATCAGGTCGTCCCGCATGGCCGGCTGGAGCTTCTCCTCGACCTTGACCGTGGAGCCGTCCTCGGTGGAGCAGACGAGCAGCTTGCGGCGCCATTCCGGGTTCATCCCGGGGAAGTCGTCGCGGGTGTGCCCGCCGCGGCTCTCCTCGCGCAGCAGAGCGGCGCGCGCCACGCACTGCGAGACCAGCACCATGTTGCGCAGGTCGATCGCGAGGTGCCAGCCGGGGTTGTAGATCCGGGACCCGGCCGCGCCGACCACCTGCGCGCGCTCCTTGAGCTTCTCCACGACCTGGAGCGCCTCGGAGACCTCCTCGGCCTTGCGGATGATGCCGACCAGGTCGTTCATCGTCCGCTGGAGCTCGTGGTGGACCTCGTACGGGTTCTCGCCGTCGCGCCCCAGCGGCGCCAGCGCCTCCTGGCGGGCCTCCTCCACGAGCTCGGGCAGGACCTTGGGACGGGCCTCCAGCGAGTCCACGTACGCCGCCGCGCCCGCGCCCGCCCGGCGCCCGAACACCAGCAGGTCGGACAGCGAGTTGCCGCCCAGCCGGTTGGAGCCGTGCATGCCGCCGGACACCTCGCCCGCGGCGAAGAGTCCCGGCACGGCCGCCGCGCCGGTGTCGGCGTCCACCTCGACGCCGCCCATGATGTAGTGGCAGGTCGGGCCCACCTGCATGGGCTCGGCGGTGATGTCGACGTCGGCCAGCTCCTTGAACTGGTGGTGCATCGACGGCAGCCGCTTCTTGATCTCCTCGGCGGGCAGCCGGGTCGAGACGTCGAGGAAGACGCCGCCCTGCGGTGAGCCGCGACCGGCCTTCACCTCGGCGTTGATCGCGCGGGCCACCTCGTCACGCGGCAGGAGCTCCGGCGGGCGCCGGTTGTTGGCCTGGTCGGTGTACCAGCGGTCGCCCTCCTCCTCCGTGGTCGCGTACTTGTCCTTGAAGACGTCCGGGATGTAGTCGAACATGAAGCGCTTGCCCTCGGAGTTGCGCAGCACGCCGCCGTCACCGCGGACGGACTCGGTGACGAGGATGCCGCGCACGGAGGGCGGCCAGACCATCCCGGTGGGGTGGAACTGGATGAACTCCATGTTGATCAGGTTGGCGCCGGCGAGCAGGGCCAGGGCGTGGCCGTCGCCGGTGTACTCCCAGGAGTTGGACGTGACGACGTACGACTTGCCGATGCCGCCGGTGGCCAGGACCACGGTGGGCGCGTCGAAAAGGATGAAGTTCCCGGTCTCGCGCCAGTAGCCGAACGCGCCCGCGATCCGGTCCCCGTCCTTGAGCAGCCGCGTGACCGTGCACTCGGCGAAGACCTTGATGTAGGCCTCGTAGTCGCCGTGCTTCTCGTAGTCCTCCTGCTGGAGGGCGACGACGCGCTGCTGCAGCGTGCGGATCAGCTCCAGGCCGGTACGGTCGCCCACGTGTGCGAGCCGCGGGTACTCGTGCCCGCCGAAGTTCCGCTGGCTGATCTTGCCGTCCTTGGTGCGGTCGAACAGCGCGCCCCAGGCCTCCAGCTCCCAGACGCGGTCGGGCGCCTCCTTGGCGTGCAGCTCGGCCATCCGCCAGTTGTTGAGGAACTTGCCGCCCCGCATGGTGTCACGGAAGTGCACCATCCAGTTGTCGTCGGAGTTGACGTTGCCCATCGCGGCGGCCGCGCCGCCCTCGGCCATGACCGTGTGGGCCTTGCCGAACAGCGACTTGCACACGATCGCCGTCTTCTTGCCCTGCTGGCGGGCCTCGATCGCGGCCCGCAGGCCGGCGCCGCCCGCGCCGATGACGACGACGTCGTATTCGTGACGCTCTGTGTTAAGCGAGTTATCCACTGAAGCTGGTCCTTACGCGTACGGGAAGGCGATGATGCCCTTGGCCACCAGGCGGACATACAGGTCGGCGCCCATGACGGAGAACATCGAGGCCCACGCGAGGGGTTGGTGCTTGGCGTTGAGCTTGGACACGAACGTCCAGGCCCGGTAGCGCAGCGGGTGGCGAGAGAAGTGGTTGAGCCTGCCCGCGGTGATGTGCCTGCAGGAGTGGCACGACAGCGAGTAGGCGTTGATCAGGACGGCGTTGACGACCAGGATCCAGGTGCCCAGGCCGGTCGGCTTGTGGACGAGCGCCAGGACGGCGTCGTAGGCCAGGATGAGGCCGATCACGATGGCCGCGTAGAAGAAGTAGCGGTGCACGTTCTGCAGGATCAGCGGGAAGCGCCGCTCGCCGGTGTACTTGCCGTGCGGCTCCTGGACGGCGCACGCCGGAGGCGAGAGCCAGAAGGAGCGATAGTAGGACTTGCGGTAGTAGTAGCAGGTAAGCCGGAAACCGCCCGGCAGGCCGAGGATCAGCAGCCCCGGCGGGAGTGCGTACCAGTCGCCGAACGGCGCCAGGCCGAACAGCCGGGCTCCCTCGGGACATGACGTCGCCAGACAGGGCGACGAGAACGGCGCTATGTAGGGATCGACGAAATAGCTGTTGTCGATGATCGCCCACACGCCGTAGACAAGGAATGAGCTGAGCCCGAGGAACGTCAGCAGCGGCACAAGCCACCATCGGTCGGTGCGCAGGGTGCGCACCTTGACTTGCGCTCGCTGCCTTCTGACCGGAGCGTCGGGCGTAGTCTGGGTCATCGCGGACCTCTCCACCTCCCGCGGACCCGTCGCGCAGGGGGTCCGTGGTTTTCGTATTCGCTGGGCGCGCGGGCGGCGAGCGACCGCTCAGGCGCGCGTTGGTGGGGGATACGTTACGACGACAGCATGCGAATTTGTGAGCGGGGTCACTCACAATTTCGATGACTAGCTGTGATTCCTGTCACGTACGCCCGTCAGGGGCGCTGCCCGTGGGCGGGCAACTTAACCACAGTCACGAAAAAATCATCTATCTGCCGGACAACCCGGATAAATTGCTCAAAGTCCACCGGTTTGGACACATACGCATTGGCATGCAACCGGTAGCTGTGCAGGATGTCCTCCTCCGCCTCAGAGGTCGTCAGGATCACCACCGGGATCGTCCGCAACCCGGCGTCGGCCTTGACCTCGGCCAGCACCTCCAGGCCGCTCATCCTCGGCAGGTTGAGGTCGAGCAGGATGAGGTCCGGCCTCGGCGCGTCGGCGAATCCGTCCTCATTGCGCAGGAACGCCATCGCCTGCTCGCCGTCGTTGACCACGTTGAGGCGGTTTCGCACCTTGTTGAAGTCGAAGGCCTCCTTGGTGAGCAGGATGTCCCCCTGGTCATCCTCCACCAGAAGCACCTCGATGGGGCGCCCCTCATTCATCGTCGTCTCCCGCGGCCGGCAGCGTCCAGCGGAACGTCGTGCCCTGGCCCTCGGCCTCGCCGTCGAGCCAGAGCTGTCCGCCGTGGTACTCGACGATCTTGCGGCAAAGTGCCAGCCCGATGCCAGTACCCGGGTACACGTCGCGGGGGTGGAGTCGCTGGAAGATCAGGAAGATGCGGTCGGCGTACTTGGGCTCGACCCCGATGCCGTTGTCGGAGCAGCTGAACTCCCACATGCCGCCGGACCTGGTGGCCCCGATGTGGATGCGCGGGGGCTCCTCGGAGCGGAACTTGACGGCGTTCTCGATGAGGTTCTGGAACAGCTGGGTGAGCTGCACCCGGTTGCCCTTGACCGCGGGCAGCTCGTCCCTGGTGACCGTGGCCTCGCTGTCCTCGATCGTGGCCGACAGGTTGTCCAGCGCCGTGTCGAGCGCCTTCCCCGAGTCGACCGTAATCCTCCCGCCGGTCACCCGGCCGACCCTGGAGAAGTCGAGCAGGTCGTTGATCAGCAGCTGCATGCGCTTGGCGCCGTCGACCGCGTAGTGAATGTACTGCTTGGCCCGCTCGTCGAGCTCGGAGCCGTAGCGCTGCTCCAGCATCTGCGTGAAGCTGGCGACCTTGCGCAGCGGCTCCTGCAGGTCGTGGCTGGCCACGTACGCGAACTGCTCCAGCTCCCCGTTGGACCTGCGCAGCTCCTCGGCCTGGTCGTCGGCCGTCCGCCAGGCCGACACGATGCGCCTGCGCATGGAGTCGACGTGGCTGGACAGCTCGGCCAGCTCCGCCGGCCTGTCGACGTGCAGGGCGTGGTCGAAGTCGCCGGCGGCCACGGTGCGGACCTGCAGGGCGAGCTGGTCGATGGGTTTCAGCACGGCGTACCGGATGATGAAGGCCAGCGCGATGCCGAACGCGGCCATCACCGCGAAGAGCACGATCAGCGCCATGTTGAGCTGGTCGAGCTGCTCCTCGACGGCGGGCACCCGCGCCAGCGCGCGGGCGCGCGCGCTGAACATCATGGCCACCACGATCCCGGCCAGGAACACGACACCGGCCACCAGGCCCATGATCAGGAACCAGCGGGCCACGGGCAGCCTGCCCAGCCCGATCGGCTCCTTGGGGGGAGGCAGCGGGTTGATGCTCATCGTCTCCTCCTCCGGACCAGGACCACGGCGAGGTCGTCGCTCAGCGTGCCCACGTGGGTGATGAGCCGGTCGAGATCGATGGCGCCGTGCTCGCGTACGAGATCGAGCAGGCCCTCCACGCCGAGCAGCTCTTCGCCCTCGCCCACCGCGGCCTCGATCAGGCCGTCGGTGTAGAGCATCATGGACCACTCGTCGCCCAGCGGCACGTCGATGACCGACCACTCCGCGTCCGAGAAGATCCCGAGCGGCGGTCCGGAAGGCGCGCCGCCGACCACCTGGACCTCGCCGTCGCGCACCAGCACCGGCGGCGGGTGCCCGACCACGCGCATCCTGGCGTGCCGCAGGTCGGGGCTGAGCGTGGCCATGCACAGGGTGGTGAAGATCTCGGGGGTGTTCCGCTCGGCCCGCAACAGGGCGTCCATCGTGCGCAGCAGCGTGTCGTCCGTCTGGCCGGCGAGGACCAGCGTGCGCCAGGCGATGCGCAGCGCCACACCGAGCGCCGCCTCGTCGGGGCCGTGCCCGCAGACGTCGCCGATCACGATGTGCACCGAGCCGTCCGGCGTCTGAACGGTGTCGAAGAAGTCGCCGGCCAGCGTGCCGCCGCTGCCCGGCAGGTAGCGGGTGACGTGCTCGATCGCGTCGGTACGCAGCAGGGGGCCGGGGAGCAGGGCGCCCTGCAGCCTGGCGTTCTCCTTGGCCGTCAGCTCCGCCTGCACGAGGCTGAGATGGGCCAGGTCGGCCCGCTTGCGCTCCATCGAGTATCGGATGGCCCTGGCCAGCAGCCGCTCGTCGACGTCGCCTTTGACCAGGTAGTCCTGCGCGCCGGCCTGGACGGCGGCCACCCCCACGTGCGCGTCCCTGAGCCCGGTGAGGACCAGCACGGCGGTGTGCGGCGCCAGCGCGAGGACCGCTTCCAGGGCCTCCAGGCCGCTGGCGTCGGGCAGCGAGAGATCGACCAGCACGCACTGGATCTGGGACGTCAGCTTGGCCTTGGCCTCCTCCAGGCTGCGCGCCCAGAAGACCTTCGGCGGCGCGAGGGCCTGTTTGAGCAGCTCCTCCACGAGGAAGGCGTCGCCGTCGTCGTCCTCGATCAGGAGCAGCGTCAGCGTCTCCGAAAGATGTGCCGTCAAAACGCCTCACCAGGGAGTCGGTCCGTCCAGGTCATTCTGCGATGAGATCCACCCCTTGCGGAAGCGTGCCTTCGTGACCGGCCTCCACCACGAACGACAGCAGGGTCTCCCTGAACGCCTGGGCGGCCCTGGTCGGCTCGACGTCCTTGCGCTGGGCCAGCGCGATCGTACGGCTGAGCCCCGGCGGCGCGAGCGGCGTGCCGGACAGCCCCGGGCGCCCGTCGAGCACCATCGAGGGCACCACGGCCACGCCCAGCCCCGCCTCCACGAACCGCAGCACGGCGTCCATCTCGCCGCCCTGCACCGCGAACCTGGGCTCGAACCCGGCCTGCCGGCAGGCCGCCAGGGTGGCCTCCCGCAGGTCGTAGCCGCGCCTGAACATCACCATCTGCCGCCCGCGCAGGGCCTCGATCTCCATGTACGGGCCCTTCGGCCGCTCGTGGGAAGGGGCGGCCACCACCAGGTTCTCCCGCAGGATCTCCTCGGTCACCAGCGAGGGGTCGTCGCTCTGCAGCGGCATGATGATCAGCGACAGGTCGAGCTGCCCCCGCGCGAGCGCCCTGACGAGGTCACGCGAGCCGCCCTCCTCCACCAGCAGCTCGATCCCCGGGTACGCGCGGTGGAAGCGGGCCAGCGCGTCGGCCATCAGCCCCGCGCAGAGCGACGGCGTGGCGCCCAGCCGCACCCGCCCCCGGCGGAGCCCGGCGAGCTGGGCCACCTCCTGCCTGGCGGTGTCGGCGTCGGCGAGGATCCTGCGGGCTAGCGGCAGCAGCGCCTCACCGGCCGGCGTCAGCGTGACATTGCCCCGGGCCCGGGAGAACAGCGGGGCGCCCAGATCGGACTCCAGGGCCTTGATCTGCTTGCTGAGCGACGGCTGCGCGACCCTCATGCGCTCGGCCGCCTGGGTGAAGTGCCTGCTCTCCGCGACCGCCACGAAGTACGCGAGCTGTTGCAACTGCATGTGATTTTCCTCGCACCGAGCGGCGTCATTTCCGTGGGGCGACCGTACAAACCAAGCATCATAGCCGGTGGCTATCGAAACCAGACCCGTCATGACTTGGACGGATGATTGCTGGATACCTAGCGTCTGAAGACGTGACTGCCACGATAGAGCGCGGCGCAGCCACCGCGCCTGTTACCGCTCGCAAGAACGCTCCAACGAGCAGGAGGCCCAGCGGGTTCCTGCGCTCGTCGAACGGCAAGAAAGCCGTCATGGCCGTCACGGGGGCCGTGATGGTGCTCTTCCTCGTCCTCCACATGCTGGGCAACCTCAAGATCTTCCTGGGCCGGGACTCGTTCAACGAGTACGCCCACGCGCTGCGTACGCTCCTGGAGCCGATCGCGCCATATCGAACGGTGCTGACCCTGCTCGAGGTCGTCCTCGTCGCGTCGGTCGTCCTGCACATGTGGGCCGCGATCTCGCTGTCCCGCCGCGCCCACCACGCCAGGCCGGTCAAGTACGTCGCCAAGAAGTCGCAGGCGAACGGCTACGCGACGCACATCATGCGGTTCGGCGGCCTCACCATCCTGCTCTTCCTCGTCTGGCACCTGCTGGACCTGACCTTCGGCGTCGTGAACCCCAAGGGCTTCGACTCCGCGCCCGCCGACCGGATGATCGCCGGCTTCGACCCCTCCCGGTGGTGGGTGACCCTGATCTACGTGGTCGCCGTCGTCATGGTCGGCCTGCACCTGCGGCACGGCGTCTGGAGCGCCTTCCAGACCCTCGGCTGGGCCAACCGCACGCGTAACAAGGCTCTCCGTCCGGTCGCCGGGCTGGTGTCCGCCGTGCTGGTCATCGGGTTCCTCGCGCCGCCACTCGCGATCACCTTCGGAGTTGTGAAGTAATGAAATTCACGGAAGGCCCGGAGATCCGGGACACCAAGGCTCCGGCCGGGCCCATCGAGGAGCGCTGGGAGAAGCGGAAGTTCAGCGCGAAGCTGGTCAACCCCGCCAACAAGCGCAAGCTCAACGTGATCGTGGTCGGCACCGGCCTGGCGGGCGGCTCGGCCGCGGCGACGCTGGGCGAGCTGGGCTACAACGTCAAGTCGTTCTGCTACCAGGACACGCCGCGCCGCGCCCACTCCATCGCCGCGCAGGGCGGGATCAACGCCGCCAAGAACTACCGCGGTGACGGCGACAGCATCTACCGGCTCTTCTACGACACGGTCAAGGGCGGCGACTTCCGCGCCCGCGAGTCGAACGTCTACCGCCTGGCCCAGGTCTCGGTGAACATCATCGACCAGGCCGTGGCCCAGGGCGTCCCCTTCGCCCGCGAGTACGGCGGCCTGCTCGACACCCGCTCCTTCGGCGGCGCCCAGGTCTCCCGTACGTTCTACGCCCGCGGCCAGACGGGCCAGCAGCTCCTGCTGGGCGCGTACCAGGCGCTGGAACGGCAGATCGCGGCCGGGACCGTGACCATGCACACCCGGCACGAGATGCTCGACGTGATCGTCTCCGACGGGCGGGCGCGCGGCGTCATCGTGCGCGACATGGTGACCGGCGAGATCGAGCGCCACCTCGCCGACGCCGTGGTGCTGGCCACGGGCGGCTACGGCAACGTGTTCTTCCTGTCCACGAACGCCAAGGGCTGCAACACGACGGCGATCTGGCGGGCGCACGAGCGCGGCGCGTACTTCGCCAACCCCTGCTACACGCAGATCCACCCGACCTGCATCCCCGTCTCCGGCGAGTACCAGTCGAAGCTGACGCTGATGTCGGAGTCGCTGCGCAACGACGGCCGCGTCTGGGTGCCGCTGCGCAAGAACGACACCCGCGCCCCCGGGGACATCCCGGACGAGGAGCGCGACTACTACCTGGAGCGGATCTATCCCGCCTTCGGCAACCTGGTCCCGCGTGACATCGCCTCCCGCGCCGCCAAGAACGTCTGCGACGAGGGCCGCGGCGTCGGCCCCGGCGGTCTGGGCGTCTACCTGGACTTCCGCGATGCCATCGCGCGTCTCGGGCGCGAGGCCGTGGAGAAGAAGTACGGCAACCTCTTCGAGATGTACGAGCGCATCACCGGCGAGAACCCGTACGACGTGCCGATGCGCATCTACCCGGCCGTCCACTACACGATGGGCGGGCTGTGGGTGGACTACGACCTGCAGTCCACGATCCCGGGCCTGTTCGTCATCGGCGAGGCCAACTTCTCCGACCACGGCGCGAACCGCCTCGGCGCCTCGGCGCTGATGCAGGGCCTGGCCGACGGCTACTTCGTCCTGCCGACCACCCTCGGCGACTACCTGGCCGCCGGGCCGTTCGGCGACGTGGACGAGGAGGCCGTGGCGGAGGCCGAGATCAAGGTCCGGAACAAGATCGACCGGCTCCTGTCCGTGAACGGCACCCGTACCCCCGACTCCTTCCACCGCGAGCTGGGCAAGCTCATGTGGGACTACTGCGGCATGGAGCGCACCGAGGAATCGCTGCGCAAGGCGCTGGAGCGCATCCCCGAGCTGCGCGAAGAGTTCTGGCAGAACGTCAAGGTGAGCGGCACGGCGGAGGAGCTGAACCAGGTCCTGGAGAAGGCCGGCCGCGTCGCCGACTTCTTCGACCTGGCCGAGCTCATGTGCCTGGACGCGCTGGTCCGCACGGAGTCCTGCGGCGGCCACTTCCGCGCCGAGTCCCAGGACGCCGACGGCGAGGCCCTGCGCGACGACGAGCACTTCGCGCACGTGTCGGCCTGGGAGTCCACGCCCGACGGGCCGGTGCTGCACAAGGAAGCGCTCGAGTACGAGTACGTCAAGATGAGCCAGCGGAGCTACAAGTGAATCTGACCCTCAAGGTCTGGCGCCAGAGCGGCCCTACCGATTCCGGCCGGATGGTGACCTACCGGGTTGAAGACGTCTCCCCGGACATGTCCTTCCTGGAGATGCTGGACGTCCTGAACGAGCGTCTCATCCTGGAGGGCGACGACCCGATCGCCTTCGACCACGACTGCCGCGAGGGCATCTGCGGCATGTGCGGCATGGTCATCAACGGCGTCGCGCACGGGGAGCAGCGCGCGACGACGACGTGCCAGCTGCACATGCGTCACTTCGAGGACGACGCCACGATCACCATCGAGCCGTGGCGCGCCGCCCCCTTCCCCGTCGTCAAGGACCTGGTCGTGGACCGCAGCGCCTTCGACCGGATCATCCAGGCGGGCGGCTTCGTCTCGGTCCCGGCTGGCTCGGCCCCGGACGCCCACAGCATCCCCGTACGCAAGGAGGACGCGGACGCGGCCTTCGACGCGGCGACCTGCATCGGCTGTGGCGCGTGCGTGGCGGCCTGCCCGAACGGCTCCGCCTCCCTGTTCACCGCCGCCAAGATCACCCACCTGAGCCTGCTGCCCCAGGGCCAGCCGGAGCGACTGTCGCGCGCCAAGGCCATGGTGGACCAGATGGACGCGGAGGGGTTCGGCGGCTGCACGAACACGGGAGAGTGCACGGCGGTGTGCCCCAAGGGCATCCCGCTGGACACCATCGCCCAGATGAACACCGACTACCTGAAGGCCAACGCCAAGTAGCAGGTTACGCGCCTGCCCCATCCGGACAGTGGGCCGTCTGATGCCCGCCCCGAGCAAAAAGGGCTTCCCAAGGAAGCGCTTCGCGCTCGGGGCTCAGGCTGTCTCCTATCAAGGCGCCTGTCGGCGCACCCCCGCCTTCGGCGACTGGTCGGGCCCGCCCGTTGCCCGGTTACCGGCTGGGCCTGCTGGAACCCACCCCGGACCAGGGTCCTCGCCTGGCCGGGGCATGCCTGGCAGCGATTCGACAATGCGTTGGATCGGCGACTCCAGTGATTGTCACTAATCTTGACTATAATAAATAGTGACTATATCGTCTGATGGCGGAACCGATCGAGGAGATGACGATGACGACCTTCGTGGAGCTGACACGGTTCAAGGTGGCGCCGGACCAGGTCGACGCGTTGCTGGCCGCCCGGCCCGCCATGTTGACGGCTTTCCGCGCCGACCGGCAGGGGTTCGTGGACGCCCGGCTCGTACGGCTGCCGGACGAGGAGTGGCTGGACATCGTCGAGTGGCGGTCGGCGGACGACTTCGCCGCCTCCCGTGCCAAGGGCGCCAACCTGCCCGGCATCGCCGCCTTCTTCGCGGCCATCGCCGAGGTGGTGGGTGACGAGCAGGGCGCCTTGGCCGACCCGGAGCGCGACCGATGACCGAGGCGGGTGCTGCGCGGCGCACCTGGTGGTCGCGCTGCCGGCGCAGGACGGCGTGATCGATCTCGACCGGCCGGATCGGCGGGTCAGGGATCAGCGGTGGCGGTGCGGATGAGCAGGTGGGCGGCGTCGTCCGTGCGCTGCCGGTCGCGGGTGACGTAGCGATCCAGGGCGAGCCCGCGCAGCCCGCTGACCAGCATCGTCGCCCTCGCCAGGGCGTCCTGTGGGTCCCGGCCCGCTGTGCGGAGGCTGTTCGCGAGCGGGGTGACCCACTGATGGACGGCCTCGGCCGCGTGCCGGCCGTAGAAGTCGGGCTGGGTGACGGCGAGCGCCATCACCTCGAGCAGCAGGCGGGTGCGGGGCTCCTGCTCGCCACCGGTCGTCAGGTCGTGCCACAGGGCGGTGGCGATCTCCGCGGGCGGGTGACCGGCTCGTTGCCGCTCGGCGAGCAGTGCGGGAACGTCGGGCCGGGCTGCGGCGAGCGCCTGCCCGACGAGCTCCTCCTTGGTGCCGAAGTAGTGGATGAGCATGCGGGAACTCGTGCCCAGCGCGGCTGCCAGGGGGCGCAGGGAGAGCGTGGCCACCCCGTGCTCGGCCGCGTAACGCATCGTGGCGTCGAGCAGCTCGGCGCGGCGGGCGCTGTCGATCTGTCGAGCCATGCCTTTACTGTACCAGTCGCTACATGTATAGTCCGACCCTGTGAGTGAAGCGAGTGGTACAGAAATTCGATGGGTGGTCGTCGTGCAGCTCACCGCCCTGCAGGCCTGGCTCGCCCTCGACCGCGAGCGCCGCCGTGCCGTCGTGGCCTCGCTCGAGCCGGTGCTGGGCGCCCATCGGGACGTGCGGGTGAGGTGGATCGACACGGAGTCGTTCACCGCCGACTGCAGCGACGTGTTGATCGCCGAGACCGCCGACCTGCGGACGTGGAACCACCTGTTCGAGGCCTTGCGCGACAGCGTCCTGTTCGCCACGCCCTACTTCCGGCTGGAGCGGATCCTGACCGGCATGGAGGACGGCTACCGCGACTACGAGGGCGCCGGCGCGCGCATGTGATTTCATTCGATACCGTATCGAGTGAAATGGTGGCGGTAGTATGGTCTCATGACCGCCGACGTTCCTCGCGAAGCCGCCGCCTCGCGTGCGACCGACCGCCCCGGAGATTCCTCGCCTTTCGCTCTCGGCTTGCTGCTGCGCCAGGCGCACTGGCGCGCGGCCACGGTGATGACGGAGGCACTCCGGCCGCTCGGCATCGAGCTGCGGCATTTCGCCGTGCTGATCGTGCTGGTCAACCGCGGCCCCACGGTGCAGCGCGACCTGGCGGCGGCGACGGGGTCGGACAAGGCGGGAATCATGCGGGTCGTGGACGACCTGGAGCGCAAGGGCCTGGCCGTACGCAAGGCCGTTCCGGGGGACCGGCGGGTGCGGGCGGTGGAGATCACGCCTCAGGGTGTCGAGCTTTTCGACGCGGCGCATGTGGCGGCGGAGCCGCTGGCCGAGCGTCTGGTTGCCGATCTGGGGCCCGGCGAGCGCGAGCAGCTCAGAGAGCTGCTGACCCGGTTCGCCTATCCCGCAGCTGGTGAGGCGTAGGCGCGCTTCGTTCTCTGCGGCTTTTGCGGCGAACCTGGCCTTGAGCACTACCACCATCGTCGCTCCTGAACGCGTCGGCTACCGTGACTGAATCAGACGCAGAGCCGATGGGGGGTCGGTGATCTTGGACGTATACGAGGCGGTCATCAGTCGACGGGCGGTCCGCGGATTCGCCGACCGGCCCGTCCCGAGGGAAGTGCTGGAACGCGTGCTGTCCGCCGCGGCCTGGTCGCCGTCCGGATCGAACCTCCAGCCCTGGCACGCCTACGTGCTGACCGGCGAGCCGTTGGCCGAGCTCAAGAAGCGCGCCGGCGAGCGCGTGGCCGCGGGCGATCCCTGGGACGAGCGGGAGTACGAGATGTACCCGCCCGCGCTGAAGTCCCCCTACCACGAGCGCCGATCCGCCTTCGGCAAGGAGCGCTACAGCGCGCTCGGCATTACGCGCGACGACTGGGAGGCGCGCCAGCGGGCCGCTTCGGCGAACTGGCAGTGCTTCGGCGCGCCCGCGGCCCTGTTCTGCTACATCGACCGCGACATGGGCCGGCCCCAATGGGCTGACCTCGGCATGTTTCTGCAGACCGTCATGCTGCTGCTGCGCGCCGAAGGGCTACACAGTTGCCCGCAGATGGCGTGGTCGGTCTATCGCAAGACCGTCGCGGAGGTTTTGTCACCTCCGGACGGGCTCGTCCTCTTCTGCGGCATGTCGATCGGGTTCGAGGACGTCACGGTGGACTACATCCGTACGGGCCGCGCGCCGCTCGACGAGACGGTCACGTTCGTCGACGGTCGCCCACCGGGAAGGATCGCGAACACCGCCCGTCAAACTCGGCTTCGTTAAAATAGGTGGGAAATCCTTCCTGGTCACGCCAGACTGATCAAGAACCAGTGAGGAGATCACCCGTGCCGAACCAGCCCGCACCGAACCTGCTGTCGTGGGCCAGCGAGATCGACGAAGGCGCGATCATGCAGGCCGCCCGCACCGCACGCCTGCCCTTCGTCTCCGGCCACGTCGCTCTCATGCCCGACGCGCACGTCGGCATCGGTGCGACGGTCGGCTCGGTGATCCCCACGGAGAACGCGATCATCCCGGCCGCCGTCGGCGTGGACATCGGCTGCGGCATGGTGGCCACCGAGACGACGCTCACGGCCGCCGACCTGCCCGAGACCCTCGCCGCCCTGATGCCGATGGTGGAGCACCGCATCCCGGCCGGCGTCGGCAAGGGGCACGAAGACCCGGCGGTCGACCGCGCGCTCAGCGACCTCGGGCTCCCGCACACCGACCTCACCCCCAAGCAGGCCAAGAAGGTCAGCGACCAGTTCGGCACTCTCGGCTCGGGCAACCACTTCGTCGAGGTCTGCCTGGACGAGCGGGACCACGTCTGGACGGTGCTGCACTCGGGGTCGCGCGGCATCGGCAACCAGCTCGCCCAGCTGCACATCACGGGCGCGAAGAAGCTGATGAAGCAGCAGGCCCGCAGCCTGGAGGACCCGGACCTGGCCTATCTCGTGCAGAGCACGCCGGAGTTCACCGCGTACATCGAGGACATGCTGTGGGCCCAGCACTACGCCATGGCCTCGCGGGCGCGGATGGACAGGGTCCTGATCAACGCCCTGTTCAAGGTCGTCGGCAAGGGCGAGCGGGTCCGTACTATCAATTGCCACCATAACTTTACCCAGCAGGAGACCCACTACGGCAAGACGTTGTGGATCACCCGCAAGGGGGCCATCAAGGCCGACACCGGTGACGAGGGCGTGATCCCGGGTTCGATGGGCACGCGCTCGTACATCGTGCGCGGGCGCGGTAACCCCGAGTCGTACAACTCGTGCTCCCACGGTGCGGGCCGCCGCATGTCGCGGACGAAGGCGAAGCGGGAGCTGTCCGCGGCCTCCCTCACCGCGGCGATGAGCGGCCGCACCTGGAACGCGGATCGGGCCGCCGCGCTGGTGGACGAGCACCCCGAGGCGTACAAGTCGATCGACCAGGTGATGGCGGACCAGCGGGACCTCGTGGAGGTCCAGCACACGCTCCGCCAGATCTTCAACTACAAGGGGTAGGACACTCGATTCCCCGTCGAGTCGATCACCTTCAGCGTGAGCTCGTGGAGTCGTTCAGCGGCGGCCGGGTCGAAGGGCCCGGGGCCGAGGGCGATCCGGCGCTCTCGGATGAAGGCGCTGAGCGGCTCGGCGGGCGGGTCGTCGATGCGGGCGACGATCGGCTTGATGCCCTCCTCGACCGGCAGCCCGTGCTTCTTGAGCGCCTCCACGTCGCGCTCGCGGGCCGCCGATCCCGACACGGTGGCCGAGCAGTTCATGGCCCTGCTCGCCGGCCCACTGGAGGCCCGCTCCCAGATGGGCACGCGGACGATCCCGGAGGACGAGCTGCGGGGGCCGGCGCGTGCCGCGGTGCGCGCGTTCCTCGACGCCTGGGGCGCTGACTAATCTCGGCGACAAGGTCCCTTGTCGGTGAGGGGCAAGCTATATAGTCTGGCGCGTGTGGTGGAACGAGACGACTATGCGGCCATCCGCGATCGGATCATCGGGCTCTCCCACACCCATGGCTTGCGCTGCGACTGGGCGGAAACGACGAAACGCCAGCGATTCCTCCTGCTGTGGGACGCCGAGGGCCGGGTGGCGGC
This sequence comes from Nonomuraea sp. JJY05, assembly GCF_043496855.1. Classification (NCBI taxonomy): domain Bacteria; kingdom Bacillati; phylum Actinomycetota; class Actinomycetes; order Streptosporangiales; family Streptosporangiaceae; genus Nonomuraea; species Nonomuraea sp. JJY05. The sequence goes on along the minus strand of NZ_JBIEIS010000019.1, from coordinate 153,897 downwards.
CCGCGCGATCGTCCCGCTCTACCCTGGGGAGACCCCGCACCTGGTGGACTCCCTCGAACGGGGGCTCGCGCACCTGTTCGGTGACGACTGGCTGGAGGATCCATGACCGCGGACCGCGTTGACGTTCACATCACCATGGCGGGCAGCCTGTGGCTGGCCCAGGTGGACGGCGTGGCCGGCGGCATGTCCGCCCGCACGTTGAAGGAGCTGCACGGGGATGTCGCCGAGGGGCTGCCGTTCCTCTTCGCCGACCGTCCCCAGCCGCCCAAGCCCGTCTACCACTACGCGCTGCCCGGCCTGTCGGAGCAGGACCTCGACGACTTCGCCGCCCTCCAGCGCCAGGCCGCCGCGATCGCCGAGGACTACACGCGCACGCTCAAGAAGCGCGTCAAGCACATGCACGAGCTCGGCCTGTCGGACGGGGACATCGGCGAGCTGCTCGGCCTGACCAAGCAGCGCATCCAGCAGATCCGCAGCAGCACGAACGACGAGTCCCGCCAGGTCTCCTAGAGCCGCCCTCCTCCCGGCACGCGAACGGCGCCCCCTCTCGTGAGGAGGCGCCGCCGGGGACGGGGACTACTTGACCCAGAGGTAGTACCAGCCGGTGGCGTTCTGTGTGCACTTCCAGTCGTCCCAGCCCTCACGCTGATACGACTGGCCCATGTCTACACACTTCGAGTAGCTGGTGTATTCGCCGATGTATGTCCAGCCGGCCGCCTGCGCCGGGGCGGCGATGCCGATGGCGGCCAGCGCCGCGATGCCCGCGGCGACGATACCTGCACGAACGCGCATGCGTGATCTTCCCTTTCTCCGGGGGAGCTCTCGCATACAACGATCATGGACAGCCCTATAAGACCGCTATAGAGCGGCCACAAATCCGTCAGGAGGACAACGCCTCGTAGGCGGCCAGCAGGAAACCCATGCCACGGTCGTCGCCCTGGCCGAGCATCCGGTTCATGACGTACGCCACCGTCATGCGGGCGTCGAGGTCGATCACGACCAGCGAGCCGCCCATCCCGCCCCAGAAGCAGGGGACGCGGCTCGAGCAGCCCGTAGCCCATGCCGTACCACATCCGCGTGCCCAGAACCCGGTCGAAGCCCCGGAACTGCTCCTCGACGGCACGCGCGCAGCCCTCCTCCGACAGCAGTCGCACGCCTCGGACCGTCCCGCCACAGGCCAGGACGGACTGTACGAGGCCGACCGAGCGGGCGTTGCCGTGCCCGTTCGCGGCCGGGATCTCGGCGCGCCGCCAGGGGGCGGTGTTGGCCTCCTCGGGCCGCAGCAGGGGATTGGCGGGCAGGTCGGACGGGGGTTCCATGAGCGTCGGGGGCGGGATGACGGGGGAGACCCGGGGGTCGTGCTCGGCGGCGAGGCCGATGTGGAAGTCCGCCCCCAGAGGTCCGGCCACCTCCTCGGCGAAGAAGGCGCCCAGGCTGCGCCCGGTGACGCGGCGGACGACCTCCCCGACCAGGAAACCCTGGGTGGCCGCGTGGTATCCGGCCTCGGTGCCCGGCTCCCAGCGCGGCGCCTGCCCGGCCAGCCGCGTCGTGGCCAGGTGCCAGTCGTAGAGGTCCTCGACCGTCATCGGCTCGTCCCAGACGGGCAGGCCGGCGGTGTGGGAGAGCAGGTGGCGTACGAGCACGCGCTCCTTGCCCGCGGCGGCGAACTCCGGCCAGTAGGCGGCGACCGGCGCCGCCAGGTCGAGCTCGCCCCGGTCGGCGAGGATCAGCGCGCACAGCGCCGTCATCGGCTTGGTGGTCGACCAGACGTTGGTGATGGTGTCGCGCTCCCAGGGGACGGTACGGGCGGCGTCGGCGTACCCGCCCCAGATGTCCACCACCGGCTCGCCGTCCACGTAGACGGCGACCGAGGCGCCGACGTCGTCCTTGGCCAGGGAGGCGGCCAGCATCTCGCGCATCTCGCCGAAGCGGTCCTCGCACACACCGTGTATCTCGGCCATGGACGGAACCTAGCCCGCGCCCGCGTCGGCGGGCCACGGCTTTTTTGACTAGGTTGTGGCGCATGGAGGTCGGCGAGCTGCTGGGATCCGGGCGCACCGCGGACGTGTACGCGATCGATGACGAGCGGGTCTTACGCCGCTACCGGATCCCGATCGACGCGCGGCGGGAGGCGGCGGTCATCGCGCACGTGGCCGGCCACGGATATCCGGTGCCCGACCTCTACCCCGGCGCGCGGGCGGCCACCGACCTGGTGATGGGGCGGCTGCCGGGGCCGACGATGTTGCGGGCGATGCTCGACGGGGAGATCACGGCCGAGGAGGCGGGCGGGACCGTCGCCCGGCTGCTGCGGCGGCTGCACGAGATCCCGGCGCTGGCGTCCGCCGACCCCGGTGACCGGGTGCTGCATCTGGACCTGCATCCCGACAACGTCATGCTCACGCCCCGGGGGCCGGTCGTGATCGACTGGTGCAACAGCCAGGACGGGCCGCCCGGGCTCGACTGCGCGATGTCCGCGGTGATCTTCGCCCAGGCGGCCGTGGACGAGATCGAGTTCGCCCACGTGGCGCGGCGGGCCCTCGTCGCGCTGGTCGCCGGGCTGGGCCCCGCCATGGACTTCGGCGACGGGCTCGACCGGGCCAGGGCGCGCCGGGCCGCCGACCAGGCGCTCACCGAGCGGGAGGTCGGGCTGCTGGACGCGGCGGTGGCGTCGATCCGCGGCTTGAGGCCGCCCGGGGCGGGCTGAGGCGCCGCTACGCCGTCCAGGCGGCGGTGGTTTCGAGGCGTTCGTGCCAGAGCTTCTCGGCCGCCCCGCCGGGCTCCCAGCGGGAGCAGAAGTCGATCAGGTCGCGGCAGCGCGCCACCATGGCCTCCTGGCGCTCCGCCCACGAGGGGACGGGCCCGTCGTACGCGGCGAAGAAGCGCGAGAGCAGCGGAACGTGCTCCGGGTGGTGGCTGCGGATGATCCACTCGCACCACGCGAGGTCCTCGACCGGGCGCCCGGGATGGGCCCACTCCCAGTCGAGGATGGCTGCCGTCCGGAACGTGGCCGGGTCGAACAGCATGTTCTGCGGGCCGAAGTCGCCGTGCACGATCCCCAGCCGGTGGATGCCGGACAGGGTCCGGCCGCACTCGGCGAGCACCTCGGCGGCGTGCCCCTCCTCGATGAGGTCCTGGCCGTGGGCGCCGGAGACGAAGCGGGTGGTCAGGCTGGTCGAGGTGACCTGGTGAACGCGGGGGACCGGGAGCCGGCCGCGCAGCCGGCGCAGGTATCTGCTCTCCGTGCCGAGCCGGAACGCCGCCTCCGGGCCCTGGTAGCACTTCACGACCAGGGCGCCGTCGCCAACCGTGCTGTTGGTGTACCCGTGCTTCACAAGGGTCGATTCTCGCCTACTCCCGCCCCTGCCAGGCGCCCCGGCACGCTATCGGGTGCGACTCCGATACACGATGTAAGGACGGAACAAATAGCCCAACGGGGCGGAAAGGGCATGCACCAGGCGGCTGAACGGGAAAAGTACGAACAGTGCCATCCCGATGAGCGTGTGCACCTTGTAAAGAACGTTGGCCTGACGCATCGCGTCGGCGTCCGGCTGGAGGATGAAGACGCCGCGGAACCAGGGCGCGACCGTGGTGCGGTAGCTGACGTCGCTCGGCACGAACCCCGCGACCGTCGTCACCACGCCCGCCAGGATCGAGGCGGCCAGCACCGCGTACATCGCCTTGTCGTTGGCCGTGGTCGCCATGAACACCGGGCCGGTGGCGCGGCGGCGGTAGATCAGCAGGGCCAGCCCCACCAGCGTGACCAGGCTCGCGAGCCCGCCCCAGACGAGGGCGTTCAGGTGGTAGGCGACGTTGGACACGCCGATCGCGTCGGTCCAGCCCACCGGGATCAGCAGGCCGGTCACGTGGCCGACGATCACGAAGATCAGGCCGTAGTGGAACAGCGGGCTGGCCACGCGCAGCAGCGGGCTCTCGTAGAGCTGGGACGAGCGAGTCGTCCAGCCGAACTTGTCGTAGCGGTAGCGCCAGATCAGCCCACCCACGAAGACCAGCAGGGTCAGGTACGGCATGACCACCCAGAGCGTGCTCTCCGCCCAGCTCACAGGTAACCTCCTACGGTCTCGGCCGGCGGCCCGGCCTGGGCCAGGCGCGTGGCCTGGAGCCGCTCGGCGGCGGTGATCGGCGGCAGGGCCGCGCACACCGCGCCGATCACGTACGCGTACGGCGAGTCGTGATCGGTCAGGGCCGTGAGCAGCAGCTCCAGCCCCGGCCTGTGCTCCCTGAGCAGCTCGGCGCCCGAAGGATCGAGCGCGGCGAACTCCAGCATCACCGGCAGGAAGTCGGGCAGTTCGTCTTCCATCAGCTCCCACCCGGCCGCCCGGTAGCGCTGTTTCAGCGCGGCCAGCGACCGGCCGCGGCGGCGGGTGTCGCCGTCGGCGTAGTAGGTGAGGTAGAGACAGCAGCGCCGGTGCAGGTCGAACGTCTCCACGTAGTGCGCGGCCAGCTCGCCGGGCCCGAGGCCGGAGGCGTGCGACAGGAACGTCCCGAAGTGCGGCTCGGCGGCCTCCTTGATGAGCGGCAGCCGGTTCCAGAAGCGCTCGTCGGGATAGGCGAGCAGGTGGGCGGCGGCCTGCCAGACGACGGCCCCCGTGACGGCACTGCTCATGGTCTTCTCCTCTTGAGCGGGAACAGGCCGGCGGGGGTGCCGCGGCCGTCCCAGTTGAGCAGGTTCACCCGCTCGTGGGTGACCTCGTCGCCGGTCTGGCGCTGCTTCAGGCTGTGGAAGGTCTCCACCGAGACCGGGACGGGCCGGCCCGACGCCTCGCCGAACGGGGCCTGCATGCCGGGCCCGCCGTCGTAGTCGAGGCTGCAGCCGCCCTCCTCCACGATCCCGGGCGGGATGTTGCCGTAGGCGGTCGGGATCACGTACCGCTCGTCGTACTTGGCCAGCGCCAGCAGCCGGTACATGTCGCGTACCTGGTCTTCCGACAGGCCCGTGTCCGCCAGGACGGGCGGCTCGCCCAGGTTGACCGAGCGCATGTACGAGCGCATCGCCGCCAGCCGGCGCAGCGCGGCGGTCACGGGCGCCGGGTCGCCGGCGGTGAACAGCTCGGCCAGGTAGCCGACGGGGATGCGCAGCGACTCGATGGCGGCGAACAGGTTGACCGCGTCCTCGCCGTCGTGGCCGCCTTCGGCGAGCGCGTCGACGACGGGGGAGAGCGGCGGGACGTACCAGACCATCGGGAGGGTGCGGTACTCCGGGTGCAACGGCAGCGCTATCCGATATTTCTTGATCAAGTCGTACACCGGGGATCTGCGCGCGGCCTCCACCCAGTCGGCAGGCAGCTCCGCGGCGTCCACCGCCGGGTCGTGCGGGTCGACGAACAGGTCCAGCTGGGCCTCGTACAGGTCGCGCTCGTCGGCCACCGAGGCGGCCGCCGCCACGCGTTCGGCGTCGTACAGCAGGACCCCGAGGTAGCGCAGGCGCCCGACGCAGGTTTCCGAGCAGACCGTCGGCAGCCCGACCTCCACGCGCGGATAGCAGAACGTGCACTTCTCCGCTTTGCCGGTCTTGTGGTTGAAGTACATCTTCTTGTACGGGCAGCCCGTCACGCACATGCGCCAGCCCCGGCACTTGTCCTGGTCCACGAGCACGATGCCGTCCTCGGCCCGCTTGTACAGGGCGCCCGACGGGCACGAGGCCACGCACGACGGGTTGAGGCAGTGCTCGCAGATGCGCGGCAGGTAGAACATGAACGCCTGCTCGAAGGCCAGCTTGACCTGGTCCGACACCTTGGCGAGCACGGGGTCGGGCGACGGGTCGCCGCCGAGGTCGTCGTCCCAGTTGGCGCTCCACTCGATCTTGGTGGGCCGGTTGCTGATGAGCGACCTGGGCGGCGCGACGGGGACGTCCTCGGAGAGGGGCGCCCTGATGAGGTTCTCGTAGTCGTACGTCCAGGGCTCGTAGTAGTCCCGGAGCGCGGGCATGAGGGGGTTGGCGAAGATGGTGAGCAGCTTGCGGAGGCGGCCGCCCGCCCTGAGCTTGAGCCTGCCCCGCCTGTCGAGCGTCCAGCCGCCGCGCCAGCGGTCCTGGTCCTCGTAGCGCCTCGGGTAGCCCTGGCCGGGGCGGGTCTCGACGTTGTTGAACCAGACGTACTCGACGCCCGCCCTGTTGGTCCAGGTCTGCTTGCAGGTGACCGAGCAGGTGTGGCAGCCGATGCACTTGTCCAGATTCATCACCATGGCGATCTGGGCCATGATCGTGGCCATCAGAAGCGCACCTCCTGTGATCTGCGGCGGATGGTGGTCAACTCGTCGCGCTGGTTGCCGGTGGGGCCGAAGTAGTTGAAGCCGTACGAGAGCTGGGCGTAACCGCCGATCATGTGGGTGGGCTTGATGAGCACCCTCGTCAGCGCGTTGTGGATGCCGCCCCTGCGGCCGGTCGCCTCCGACTTGGGCACGTCGATCAGGCGCTCCTGCGCGTGGTACATGTACACCGTGCCCTTCGGCATGCGGTGCGAGACGATCGCCCTGGCCACGACCACGCCGTTGCGGTTGACCGCCTCGATCCAGTCGTTGTCCGCGATCCCGAGCCCGGCCGCGTCCTCGACCGACATCCAGATCGTCGGGCCGCCCCTCGACAGCGACAGCATGAGCAGGTTGTCCTGGAACTCGGAGTGGATCGACCACTTGCTGTGCGGGGTCAGGTAGCGCAGCGTGCCCGCCTCGCCGAACATCGCCGCCAGGTCCAGTGGCGGACGGTAGATCGGCAGCGACTCGCCGTACTCGTGCATCCAGTCGTGGTCGAGGAAGAAGTGCATGCGACCGGTGAGCGTGTGCCAGGGCTTGCCGTTCTCGACGTTGATCGTGAAGGGGGAGTAGCGGCGCTCGTGCGACTCCTTGCCCGACCACTCGGGGCTGGCGGCGACCTGCACCGGCCTGGCCTGGGTGTCGGAGAAGACGATCCGGTGCCACACGTTGACCAGGTCCTCGAAGTCGGCGCCCGTACGCTCGGCGAGCTGCCTGAAGCCCTGCGCGGCCAGCCGGCCGTTGCTGACGCCCGACAGCGCCAGGATGGCCTCGCACGCCTTGGCGTCGGTGTCGAGCACCGGCCGGCCCTTGGCCGGGCCGCGCGGCACCAGGCCGCACGACTGGCCCAGCCAGGCCACCTCCTCGTCGGGCATGAACGTCACGCCCTTGACCGGGATCCCCAGCTTCTCCGTGAGGGGGCCGAGCGCCGCCAGCTTCTCGGCGATGGCGCCGTAGTCGCGCTCCACCACCTTGAGCTCGGGCCCGCCGCCCACCGCCAGCTCGCCCGGCGTGTCGTGCTGGTACGCCGTCGCGACCACGTCCCTGCGGACGCCGAGGTGCTTCTCGCCGAGCTTGCTGAAGGTCCGAGCGATGGCATGAAAGGCCGAAAAATCAGTCTTTGTCTCCCAGGGTGGGCTGATCGCCGGGTTGAACGCGTGCACGAACGGGTGCATGTCCGTGGACGACAGGTCGTGCTTCTCGTACCAGGTGGCGGCCGGGAGCACGATGTCGGAGAAGACCGTCGAGGACGTCATCCTGAAGTCGAGCGTGACCAGGAGGTCCAGCTTGCCGCTCGGGGCCCGGTGGTCGGGATCCTCCAGGTTGGAGATGGCGCCGAGAAGGTGGTGCTGGAAGTACTCGCTGCCCTTGGCGGAGGAGCCGAGGAGGTTCGAGCGCCAGAGCGTGAGCACGCGGGGCCAGTTGCGCGGGTCGTCCGGGCGTTCGGCGGCGTATCCGAGCCGCCCCGCGCGCAGCTCCTCGCGCGTGTAGGCGATGGGGTCGTCGGCGTCGCCGAGCTCCAGGGGGTTGCGGTCGAACGTCGGGGCCATCGGCATCCAGCCGTTCCTGACCGCCTCCGCCACCAGGTCCGCGGTGTGCTTGCCGCGGAACTTGCCGGGGCCGAGGGGCGAGGCCAGGTCGCCCGCGTCGAAGTGGTCGTAACGCCACTGGTCGGTGTGCAGGTACCAGTACGGCGTGCCCGGGACCTGCCGCGGCGGCCGCGCCCAGTCGAGGGCGCCGGCCAGCAGCGCCCAGCCGCCCAGGGGACGGCATTTCTCCTGGCCCACGTAGTGCGCCCAGCCGCCGCCGTTGCGGCCCTGGCAGCCGGTCAGCAGCAGGAGCGACAGGAATGCCCGGTAGATCGTGTCGCCGTGGAACCAGTGCGTGGTGCCCGCCCCGAGGATGATCATGCAGCGCCCCCGGGTCGACTCGGCCGTCCTCGCGAACTCTCTGGCGATCTTCACCGCCCTCCGTGCGGGCACGCCCGTGATCGCCTCCTGCCAGGCCGGCGTGTACGGCTCCGCGGCGTCCTCGTAGCCCGCCGGCCAGACGCCCGGGAGCCCGTCGCGCGCCACCCCGTACTGGGCCAGCAGCAGGTCGAACACCGTGGTCACCAGGTGGTCCCCGACCCTGGCCACCGGGACGCCCCTGCGTACCGAACGGCCGCCGTCGAAGCGGGGCAGCAGGACCTCGGCCGGCTCGCCCCCGTACAGGGTGAGCTTGGGGTCGGTGCCGAGGTCGAGGTTCCAGCGGCCCTTGCCGGACTCGGTCCAGCGGAAGCCGGCCGAGCCGTTCGGCACGACGGGCTCGCCGGCCTCCGACATGAGCACGGTCTTCCACTCGGCCGCCTCCTCCTCGGAGCCCAGGTCCTTGGCCGTGAGGAACCTGCCGGGCACGTACGCGCCCGCGCGCTCCTCCAGCCGGACGAGGAACGGCAGGTCGGTGAAGCGTTTGACGTAGTCGGTGAAGTAGGGCGTCCCGCGCTCGACGAAGAACTCCTTCAGCAGCACGTGCCCCATGGCCATGGCCAGCGCGCCGTCCGTGCCGGGCCGCACGCTGACGAACTCGTCGGCGAACTTGGCGGCGTCGCTGTAGTCGGGGGAGACCACGACGACCTTCTGGCCCCGGTAGCGGGCCTCGGCCATCCAGTGCGCGTCGGGGGTGCGGGTGACGGGGACGTTCGCGCCCCACATCATCAGGTACGCGGCGTCCCACCAGTCGGCGGACTCCGGCACGTCGGTCTGGTCGCCGAACACCTGGGGGGAGGCGACGGGCAGGTCGGCGTACCAGTCGTAGAAGGAGAGCATGGCGCCGCCGATCAGCGACAGGAACCGCGAGCCGGCCGCCTGGGAGACCATCGACATGGCGGGGATGGGGGAGAAGCCGGCGATCCGGTCGGGGCCGTACCTCTGAATGGTGTAGACGTGGGCGGCGGCGATCATCTCGGTGGCGAGGTCCCAGGTGACGCGGACGAGGCCGCCGGTGCCCCGGGCGGACTGGTAGCGCCGCCTTTTCAACGGGTTCTTCACGACATACGCCCATGCGTCCACGGGGTCGCCGTTCAGGCGTTTCTTCGCTTCCAGGTACATCTCGACGAGGACGCGCCGGGCGTACGGGTAGCGGATCCGGGTCGGCGAGTAGGTGTACCAGGAGAAGGCGGCGCCGCGCGGGCAGCCGCGCGGCTCGTACTCGGGGCGGTCGGGGCCCACGCTCGGGTAGTCGGTCTCCTGCGCCTCCCAGGTGATGATGCCGTCCTTGACGAACACCTTCCACGAGCACGAGCCCGTGCAGTTCACGCCGTGCGTGGAGCGGACCACCTTGTCGTGACTCCATCGGTCGCGGTAGAAGATGTCTCCCTCCACGCCGCCTTTCAGATAGATGGTGTGCAGATCGGCGCTGGTGACCGATCTGCGCAGATAGCGACCGGTCTTCAGCAGGAGCTCCTCCGCACTCATACCCCCACTCCATCACAGATAGTGACCGTCTGTTACACAGGGTGCATGTCTGAGCTTCGTAAAGGTCAGGTGTCGAACCTGGCCCTGGCCACTGCGGCGTTCGCGGTGACCTTCTGGGCGTGGAACCTGATCGGGCCGCTGTCCGGGAGCTACAGCAGGCAGTTGGGGCTGTCGCCGACCCGGACCTCGCTGCTGGTGGCGATCCCGGTGGTGGTCGGGGCGCTGGGGCGGATCCCGGTGGGGGTGCTGACCGATCGGCTCGGCGGGCGGCGGATGTTCGCGGTCATCTGCTTCGTGTCGATCGTGCCGGTGCTGTTCGTGGGGTGGTCCGGTTCGTATGGGTGGCTGCTGTTCTGGGGGTTCCTGCTGGGGATCCCGGGGACGTCGTTCGCGGTCGGCATCCCGTTCGTCAACGCCTGGTACGAGCCCGCGCGCCGGGGGTTCGCGACCGGCGTCTTCGGGGCGGGGATGGGTGGCACGGCGCTGTCTTCGTTCTGCACGCCGCGGCTGGTGGAGGAGTTCGGGCGGGCGGGGGCTCATGTGCTGATGGCGGCGGTGCTGGCGCTGATGGGGGTGATCATGCTGGGCGCAAGCCGGGACTCGCCCGCGTGGTCGCCGTCGGGGCCGCCGTCGGGGTCGCCGTCGGGGTCGTCCGCGGGGTCGTCCGCGGGGTCGTCTACGGGGTCGCCGTCGGGGTCGCCGTCGGGGTCGCCCGCCGGCGCGGCCGCGTTGCCTGGGATCCGGGAGGCGGTGCGGATCAGGGCGACCTGGCAGTGCGCGTTCCTGTATGCGGTGACTTTTGGTGGCTTCGTGGCTTTTTCCACTTATTTGCCGACATTGCTGCAGAACGTGTACCGCTTCGCTCAGACCGACGCCGGGCTGCGTACGGCCGGGTTCTCGATCGCGGCCGTACTGTCGAGACCGCTGGGCGGGGCGCTCTCCGACCGGATCGGGCCGGTCAGGGTCCTGTTCGTGTCGCTCGGCGGGACCGTGATGATGGCGCTGGTGCTGGCCCTGCGGCCGCCGCCCGAGGTGCCCGCCGGGGTGAGCTTCGTGCTCATGGCGTTCTTCCTGGGCCTCGGGACCGGCGGCGTGTTCGCCCTGGTGGCCAGGCTGGTCGAGGCGTCCAGGGTGGGGACGGTGACCGGGCTCGTCGGGGCCGCCGGAGGGCTGGGCGGGTACTTCCCGCCGCTGGTGATGGGGGTCGTCTTCACCGCGACGGGGGCGTACACGGTCGGATATTTGCTGCTGGCGGTGACTGCGCTGGCGGCGCTCACGTACACGTACCGGGCGTTCCGGACGCTCTAGGAGCGGGTTTCGTACGCTCCAGCTGCTCGAAAACCGTTTGCCGAGCCGGGGTGCGCCTTGTCAACCTTGTCAGGCCATGCGATCCCTTCCTGAAGCCGATCCCGGCGTGCCCGACATCCGCAGCCCGCTCCGCTACCTGTGGTGGAACGCGCGGCGGCAGTCGGCGCACCTTCTCGCGGGCATCGGTTTCGCCACCCTGTGGTGGCTGGTGCAGGCGCTGATGCCGGCGGCGCTCGGGAAGGGCGTCGACGCCGTCACCGCCAAGGACACCGGGGCGCTGCTGCTCTGGGCGTCGGTCCTGTTCGGCCTGGGGCTGATGCAGGCGTTCACCGGGATCATGCGGCACCGGATGGCCGTCTACAACTGGCTGGCCGCCGCCTACCGCACCGTGCAGCTGACCGCCAGGCAGTCCGCCAGGCTGGGCGCCACGCTGCCGAAGCGGCTCTCGACCGGTGAGGTCGTCAGCGTCGGCAACTCCGACATCGCCCACATCGGAAACTCCATCGACATCCTCCTGCGCGGCGTCGGCTCCATCGTGGCCATCGTCACCGTCACGGTGATCCTCATCTCGACCTCGCTGCCGCTCGGGCTGCTGGTCCTGTTCGGCGTGCCGCTGATGACCGCGGCCGTGGGGCCGCTGCTCAGGCCCCTGCACAGGCGCCAGGCCAGGCAGCGCGAGCTGGCCGGCGACCTGTCCACCAGAGCCGCCGACATCGTGGCCGGGCTGCGGGTGCTGCGCGGGATCGGCGGGGAGCAGGTGTTCGCCGACCGCTACCGGGCCGAGTCGCAGCGGGTCCGGCGGGCCGGGGTGAGCGTGGCCGGGATCGAGTCCGTGCTCGAAGGCGCCCAGATCGTGCTGCCCGGCCTGCTCATCGCCGCCGTCACCGGCATCGGCGCCTCGTTCGCCGCAGCCGGGGAGATCCCCACGGGGCAGCTCGTCGCGTTCTACCTCTACGCGGTCTTCCTGATCGGCCCCATGCGGACGCTCACCGAGGCCGCCGACAAGCTGACCAAGGGCCACGTGGCGGCCGGGCGCGTGATCCGGATCCTGTCCATCCAGCCCGAGGTCACCGGCGGCACCGGCACCAGCGCGGGCGGCGTGCTGCGCGACTCCTACAGCGGCGTGACCCTCCAGCCCGGCTGCCTCACGGCGGTCGCGGCCAACACCCCGGACGATGCCATCGCCATCGCCGACCGGCTCGGCCGCTACGCCGACGGCGATGTCACGTTCGGCGCGGCCGAGCTGTCCACGCTGCCCATCGACGAGGTCCGCGCCCGCATCCTGGTCGCCGACAACGGTGCCCGGCTGTTCACCGGGCGCCTGCGCGACGAGCTCGACGTACGCGGCGAGGCCTCCGACGAGCAGCTGCGCGAGGCCCTGCACGCGGCCTGCGCGGAGGACATCGTGGAGGCGCTGCCCGGCGGGCTGTCCGCCACGGTGGCCGAGGCCGGGCGCGAGTTCTCGGGCGGGCAGCAGCAGCGGCTGCGCCTGGCCCGGGCGCTGCTGGCCGACCCGGAGGTGCTCATCCTGGTCGAGCCCACCAGCGCCGTCGACGCCCACAGCGAGGCCCGCATCGCCGAACGCCTGGCCAAGGCCCGGGCCGGCCGGACCACGATGATCTGCACGACCAGCCCGCTGGTGCTCGACCGCACGGACCACGTCGTCTACGTGGAGGACGGGCGGGTGCTCGCCGAGGGCACGCACCGGCAACTGCTGGACAGCTCATCGCAGTACGCCGCCACCGTGACCCGCGGAGAGGACTGACCTCATGCCCCGGCCCCACGGCAAGCGCTGCCCCCTGCCCGCTCCTGGGCATGCCTCGACTCTGAGGTCGCGGCGACCGCTGGAGTGGCGGGGCCGGTCTCGCGCACGGCGGCGACCGCGTCCCCGGCAGGGCGTCAGAGCGCGCCGTCCCGGTGGAGCGGGGCCGGAGGGCTGTGCAACCGGCGACACGGTCACATTCGGGACGTTCGCCCGCTCGGGAAGGATTGAAGCAGCATGGCTCGCGAGATCTTGCCGGTCGCCGATCGAAAACAGGTGCGTGCCTACGCCAGGCGACTCACCCTCCGCTACCCGCGACAGCTCACGATCGCGCTGACCCTGCACGGCCTGGCGGCCGTCGCGGGGCTGGTGGTGCCGTGGCAGCTCGGCGGGCTGGTGCAGGACGTCCAGTACGGCGCCGAGGTCAACGTCGCCGTCGTGGCCGCCGCCATCGGGGGCTTCCTGCTGCTGCAGGGGGCGCTCATGAGGTTCGCGGTGCTGGCCTCCGCCAAGCTCGGCGAGAAGGTGCTGGCGGAGCTGCGTGAGGAGTTCGTGGACCGGGTGCTCGGGCTGCCGCTGTCCACCGTCGAGCGGGCCGGGGCCGGCGACCTGATCACCCGTACCTCCCGTGACGTCGACTCCCTTTCCCGCACCGTACGCAAAGCCGTCCCTGAGACGCTGATCGCCCTGGTCACCTTCCTGATCACGGTCGGCGCGCTGTTCCTGGTCAGCCCCCTGCTCATGCTGCCGATGCTGATCGCCGGGCCGGTGATCTGGGTCTCCACGCGCTGGTACCTCAAGCGGGCACGAGACGGCTACCTCCGCGAGAACGCCGCCTATGCCGACATGACGGAAGGGCTGGCCGAAACCGTCGAGGGCGCCCGTGCCGTGGAGGCGCTCGGCCTGCAGGCGCGCCGCCGATCGCGTACCGACGGCGACATCAGCCGCTCCTTCGCCGCCGAGCGGTACACGCTCGGGCTCCGCACGGTGTGGTTCCCCGCCGTCGAGCTGGGCTACGTGATCCCGGTGGTGACCACACTGCTGGTCGGGGGCCTGTTCTACACCAACGGCTGGGTGGCGCTCTCCCAGGTGGCCACCGCCACGCTCTACGCGCAGCAGCTGATCGACCCGCTGGACAGGTTCCTGATGTGGATCGACGAGCTGCAGGTGGGCGGGGCCTCCATGGCCCGGCTGCTCGGCGTGGCCAACGTACCCGACGACCGCGCGGCCGGCTCCTCGCGTCCCTCGGGCGAGCTGCTGGAGGCGTCCGACGTCCGGTACGCGTACCGGGAGGGCCGGGACGTGCTGCACGGCGTGTCCCTGACCGTCCGGCCCGGCGAGCGGCTCGCCATGGTGGGCCCTTCGGGAGCCGGAAAGTCCACCTTGGGCCGGTTGCTGGCGGGCATCCACGGGCCGCGTACCGGCTCGGTGTCCGTGGGCGGCGTCCCGCTCGTGGACCTGCCGCTGGACGAACTGCGGGGGCACGTGGCGCTGGTGACGCAGGAGCATCACGTGTTCAAGGGCTCGCTGCGCGACAACCTGCTGATCGCCCGCCCGGACGCCTCCGGCGCGGCCGTGCGTCAGGCGCTCGAGGCAGTGGACGCCCTCGACTGGGTTCTCGCGCTGCCCGCGGGCCTGGAGACGGAGGTGGGCTCCGGGGGCCTGGCGGTGTCGCCCGCCCAGGCGCAGCAACTCGCCCTGGCCCGCCTGGTGCTCGCCGACCCGCACACCCTGGTCCTGGACGAGGCCACCTCCCTCATCGACCCCCGCGCGGCCCGCCACCTCGAACGCTCACTGGCCGCCGTCCTCGACGGCCGCACCGTGATCGCGATCGCCCACCGCCTCTACACGGCCCACGACGCCGACCGGGTGGCGGTCGTGGAGGACGGCCGGATCAGCGAGCTGGGCTCACACGATGACCTGGTGGCAGCAGGCGGCTCCTACGCCGCCCTCTGGACCAGCTGGCACGGCACCCCAACCTCCTCCTCCTCCTCCTCCTCCTCCTGAACATCGCCCCAACCACTCGGCGTAGGTCTTGTCCACCTGGACAGCGTCGAGCTCGGCGTAGGTCTTGACCACCCGGACAGCGTCGAGCTCGGCGTAGGTCTTGACCACCCGGACAGCGTCGAGCCGGCGTCGGTGTACCAGCGCGGTTGCCGGCCCGGGTCGACCCCCGAGGTCCCGGCCGCTGGTCGTCGCAGTTCGCCGGTCATGGTCAGCGCCCCACCGCTCGTGCATGGGGGAGGCGGCTCAGACCCAGGTCGGGAGGGAAGCCTCGGCGTAGCGGCCGCCGAAGCCGCCGGTGGGCAGGATCGCCGCGATGGCGTCCAGGTCGGCGGGCGTGAGGACGAGGTCGGCGGCGGCGGTGTTCTCCTCCACTCGCTCGGGGCTGCGGGTGCCCGGGATCGGCACGATGTCCTCGCCCTGGGCGAGGACCCACGCCAGAGCGAGCTGGGCGACGGTGGCGCCCCTGGCGGTGGCAAGCTCCGACAGCTGCCGGACGGCCTCGACGTTCTTCTCGAAGTTGCCCGGCTGCCAGCGCAGGTCATGGTTGCGCATGTCGCCTTGGTCGTAGGACCCGGCGGGCCGGACGGTGCCGGTCAGGAAGCCCCGGCCCAGAGGGGAGTAGGCGACGAATCCGATCCCCAGCTCCCGCAGCGTCGGGAACAGCTGCTCCACGTCCCGTTCGAACAGCGAGTACTCGGTCTGCAGGACCGACACCGGATGCACGGCGTGGGCCTTGCGGATTGTCTCCGGCCCTGCCTCGGACAGGCCGAGGTACTTCACCTTCCCGGCCTCGATCAGCTCTCCGACGGTCCCGGCGACGTCCTCGATCGGCACCTGCGGGTCGACCCGGTGCTGGTAGAGCACGTCCACGTGGTCCACGCCGAGGTAGCGCAGGCTGTTGTCGAGCACCTCGCGGATGTGCTCGGGACGAGAGTCGGTGCCGTAGTCGCGGGTGAACCCGAACTTGGTGGCGATGGTGATCTCGTCCCGGAACGCCGCGACGGTCTTGCCGACCAGCTTCTCGTTCTCACCCCACCCGTACAGCTCTGCGGTGTCGAAGTGGGTGACGCCCAGCTCGTAGGCCCGCTGGATCGCGGCCGACCCGCCGGCCTCGTCGGCGGGCCCGTAGGCGAAGGAGATGCCCATCGACCCGAAGCCGACGGCCGAGGTGACCAGGCCTTGACGGCCCAGAGTGCGCTGCTGCACAGCAATCCCTCCCAAGCAAACCAAACCGTTTGGTATGAATATTTCTCACACTACCCCTCGTTTTGGCCAGATCAAACCGAACGGTTCGGTTGGCTACAGTGGGGGCATGGCCAGCACCGATTCCACCCACGAGCGGATCATCGCCGCCGCCCGCGCAGAGTTCGCCCAGCACGGGATCGCCGGTGCCCGCGTCGACCGGATCGCCAAGGCCGCCAGCACCAGCAAGGAACGCGTCTACGCCTACTTCCGCAGCAAGGAGGGGCTATACGAGCACGTCGCCTCCGCCGAACTCGCCGCCGCCGCCGACGCCGTCCACCTGGACCCGGCCGACCTGCCCTCCTACGCCGGCCAGCTGTTCGACTACTTCACCGCCCACCCCGACCGGCACCGGTTCATCCTCTGGGGCCGCCTGGAACGGGCTACCACGCCCGGCGAGGATCCCACCCCCTACACCGGCGCCGTCCTGCGCACGCTCCCCACCAAGATCGAAAAAATCCGGGCCGCCCAGGCCAACGGCGACCTCGACCCTGTCTGGGACCCCATCGACATCATGGCGCTGGTCGCCCAGATCGCCATGACCTGGATCGACCAATCCGAACTCGGCGCCGTCGCCCCCCGCACCGCCGCCGACCCCAGCCCGGCCGCCCGCCGCGCCGCCGTCATCCGCGCCGTCACCACGCTCTTCCCGCCCGCCACCCCCCGCGAACGGACCGAGACCACGCCGACCGACTCCTCGCTCACCTGACACCGAAGCGCCAGGGGGCGGGCTTCGGGATGTAGCTCGGCCCGACGGGAGAGGGCGGGCAGGCTTCGGGTGTAGCCGATGCTCGGCCTGAGGGGCTGGTGGGCTTCGGGACGTAGCTCGGCGGGAGGGGCGAGCCTTGGGAGGTGGCTCGGCCCGGCTGTGGGCGATCCACCATCGTTGCCACGGGGTCGCGCCCATGATCGCCGGGCTGGATCAGGCCATCGGCAAGTTCTTTACCGCATCTGCCGGCGCCGTCTCGACGACCTGCGCACGCTTAGCGGCTGGCACGACCCCTCTGGCGCGAGTGGTGGCGGGAGCTTCTGGTCCTTACTGAAGACCCTGCGCGTCCGCTTGCCGGGCGAGCGGCTGAATGTGGCCTCGGACAATTACTCGCCGCACAAGCGCATCCCCAGGTCCGTTTCTGGGCTGCGCTGACAACGACGTCGAGCCGGTGTTCCTGCCCACCTACGGCTCGCGGCGGAACTGGACCGAGTCCAAGTTCGCCGCACCGCGCCACAACGCGCTCTCAACGGCACAGACGGCGGCGCGTGGGTGTTAGACAAATCGCGCTTATGCTACGGGCACCCAGGTCGGGCCGTCGTCGGCAGTGTGGTCGACGCGGCCGAACACCACGTCGGCAAAGTGCACGCCGAAGCCGATCGTGTCCGGACGCTGTAGCTCGTTGACCAGCCGGTGCCGATGCACCGTCGACTCCACCGAATCCAGGTCCGAACCGGCGAACCAGTCGGGGTGCCGGATCTGGGCTGAGGAGTGCAGGGCGTCGCCGAACGCGATCAAACGCTGGCCGCCGGACGTGATCGTGTACGTGGCGTGCCCGAACGTATGCCCGGGAGCCAGCGCCACCCGCACTCCCGGAAAGATCTCCTCGTCGTCCCGCACGGTGCGCACCCGGCGTGCCAACGCGGCGAGCATCTCGTCGGTCGTCCCCTGCTCGAGACTCAGGTGCCGCTGCTCCCATTCGGGCTCGGAGATCAGGTAGTCGGCCTCGGTGAACGCCGGGCGGTCGCTGCCGGGCGCAGGGTGCCAGGCCCAGCCGAGGTGGTCGAGGTGCAGGTGAGTAAAGGCCACTGCCTCGATCTCGTTGGGCCGCCGGCCCAGCTTGGCGAGGTTGTCGAGCAACTCGCCGCCCCGGATGGAACCGATCTTCGGGTTCTCCGGATCATCGGGTACGGACACCGGACCCACCCCGGCATCGATCAACAAGGCCCTCTCGCCGTACTCCACCAACAGCGCACCGATGCTCCCCACGAGGTTCCCCGTGTGGTCGAGGAACGCTGCGTTGTCCTTCCAGTCCTGCTCTGTCGTCTCGAGCAACCACCCGTACGGCTTCAGTTGCACCGCGCCGTCAGGCACATAGCTGATCTTGAGATCGCCGAGCTGCAGGGAACGGGCAGCGGACGGCCGACGCAGACGCTCTTCGTAGCTGTTCATGGCAGAGGAACTTACAACTAGAACTATTAAAGCTGCAAATATGCATGCTTGAGCTATCCTGGTACACGTGAAGCCGCCCGACCCCACCACCACTGCCAGCCCTGCCACCACTAGCCTTGCCCCCATCGGTCCTTCCACTACCGGTCTTGCCACTCCTGCTGGTGGCGCCACCGGTGGTACCGCTGCGGCTGGTGACCTCACCCGTGGTGTCGCAAGTGGTAGTGACGCCACTGACGGTGACGCCGCTGCTATTGACGTCGCCGGAGAGAGCGCCGCAAGCAGGGCCACCGCCAGTGGCTCCACCGGTGGCAGCGGAGCTGCCGGTAGTGGCACCAGCCATAGCCTCGCCACCGGCAGTGGTACGAGTAGTGGTAGCGCCGCCACGGGTAGTGGCACGAGTGGTAGCGCCGCCGACAGTGCGGAGCGCGCCATCGCCGAGCGGAACCTTTGCGGTCTCGTCGGCGCCTTGGCCAAGCAGATCGAGGGTCACATCAGGGAGCGGGCGGGCGCACTGGACCTGACGGCGGCTCAGGCGGTGGCGCTGCGCGAACTTACCGGCCCGATGACCATGCGCGACCTGGCCGATCGGATGAGCTGCGAGCCGTCGAACGCCACCTTTGTCGTCGATCGGCTGGAGGAGCACGGCATCGTCGAACGGCGCCCTCATCCCGGTGATCGCCGGGCCAAGCAACTCGTGCTGACCTCCGAAGGCGCCGCACTCCGTGAGCGACTGATCGACCTGCTCACCGAGGCCTCCCCCTTGGCCCGGCTCACATCGGAAGAGCAGGCCACCCTCAACGACCTCCTCACGCGGGCGGTGCGATAACCGGAAGGAGACGATCCTGGGAGCGCTGCTCCGGATCGAGGCCGCCATCCGCGATGCGAATCGGCATTGACACCGTTCGACAGTGCAGCCGAAACCTTTCGGTCACGACGCCCTCGTGGGCGGCTCAGGGTCTTCTCGCCGCCGATGCTGTCCGGGCCGGGTTTCTTACGCCGGAGCGTGAACGTAGTCCCGAGCTGGGTCCGTTCTGGCCTGACGCTGGTATTGGCCTGGTGACCTCAGAATCGGTCTTCAGCGGTGCCGGCCTTGGTGTAGGGCCTTCGCTGGGTCTGGCACCGGTATCGGTCGGGTCTTCATCCGTGCTGACCGCGATACCGGCTTGGGTGGCCGATCTCGGAACCGGCGCTTACCAGACTGACACTGGGCCTCAGCGTCGGTAGTGGCCTCGGTGCGGTCAGCATTGGGTCTTGGTGGGGGGCAGGGTGCGGTCGGTGAAGTAGCGGTTGATGTGGTCGCGGGCGCAAGGGTTGGCGCCGTAGAGGGTGTGGCCGGGACCCTCGTGGCGGATGGTGGCGCTGCCGGGCACCTGGGAGAGGACGCGGGTCACCGCGTCCGACTCGCCCCAGGCGCCTGCTCCCAGCATGGGTGGGAGGCCCTTGGGGAGAGGGGCGGGTGGGTTGGTGACCGGCTGGGGCCAGCCGATGCAGCCGAGGGTCGCTGAGGCGAGGGTGTTGGCCGTGCCGGTGTTGGGGGCCACGCGTTGCAGGCGCTTGATGGTGGTGGTCATCTCCTTGCGGTTGGCGAAGCGGGGCCAGTCGGCGCATTCGGTGACCCCGGTCGCCTGGTCGGGGTAGCGGGCGCCGCGTTGCGGGACGAAGTCGGAGGCGTCGCCGTCGGCGGCCTTGCGGATCGCCTGGGCCAGTTTGGGCCAGGCGGCGGTGCCCTGGCGGGCCAGGCCCAGGGCGAAGCTCTGGAGGTCGCGGGTCTTGTAGGCGACGTTGGCGGTCTTCGTGGGGATGGGGGTGCGGTCGGCCCGGGCGATCAGGGTGCGCCAGAGGGCGGGGACGTCCGCGCAGTCGTTGGAGGCGCACCAGGTGAAGAAGCGTTGCAGGAACTGCTCGTTGGACTTGGCCATCTCCTCCAGCTCGCGCTTCCAGTCGGCGGCGCTGTGGCTCCACGTGCCGTCGAGGACCATCGTGCGGATCCGGTCCGGGAAGAAGCGGGCGTAGGCCTGGCCGTAGAAGCCCGCGTAGGAAGCGCCGTAGTAGTTGAGCTTGTCGGTGCCGAGGGCCTTTCTGATCGCCTCCATGTCTCTGGCCTGATCTGCCGAGCTCATGTTGGCGAACAGCTCAGGGTCCTTGAGGCGGCAGGCTTCGGCGTAGCCGCGGTTGGTGTCGGTCAGGCGGCCGAAGTCGGCATCGTGGCGGGGTGAGTCGGGGATGGGGATGCGGGTCCAGGCGCACTGCAGGCCCGTGCTGAGGCCCCCGAACTGCTCGCCGTAGCCGCGGGTGTCCCACGTGACGATGTCCATGCGTTCGCGGAGCTTGGCCCACCAGTCGGGGACGGACTGCGTGATGCCTATGCCGGGGCCGCCAGGGCCGCCGTAGGCCACCAGGACTGAGCCTTCGGACTTGCCGGTGGCCTTCAGCCGGCCCAGCTTGAGGGTGATCTTTCGGCCGTCCGGCTTCTGCCAGTCGGCCGGGACCTGGAGGTCGCTGCACTCCATGTCGATCTTGTCATTGGGGCAGGTCTGCCACTGCTGGGGCCCGTCGGCGGTGGCCGCCGCGGACGCCGAGGTGGTCGGCAGGGTCCCCATGCCGAGCAAGGCCAGGGTGATGGTGAGGGGCTTGAGCATGGCGTTCACGATGCCGGAGGGGGCGGCGGAATCGCGTCGGACCAGAGTTTGGTCTTTTGGGGGCGCGGGTCCTACCAGGGTTTGTCAGACCGCTGCACGCCTCGACCGTTTGGAGGTGGTCTGAGGGGATTCGTGGGTGGGATGGGTCTTGCGGTGGTGTGGTGGCGTTGTCACGATCGACGGCGTGAGCAAATGGCAGTGGGCCTGGGAAGGCGCACTCGGGATCGTCACGGTGCTGGGGCTGGGGATGGTCCTGTTCACCGCTCCCGGCGCGCACCTGCTGAGCATCCTCGCCTCCTCCGCGCCGCTCGGCCTGGTCGCCGTGGCGCTCTCCTTGTCGATGCGCGTCGGCACGCCCAACCTGGCCGTGGGCTCGGTCTCCGCGCTGTCCGGAGTGCTCATCGCCTCCCTCGTGGTCGCCCTCGGCATGCCGCTGGTCGTCGGGGTGCTCCTCGTCATCCTGCTCGCCGTGCTCTGCGGGCTGGTCATGGGGGCGTTCACGGTGCTGCTGGAGGCGCCGGCCTGGGCGGTCACGCTCGCCGCCGCCGTGGTCTGCGACGCGTTGTCGCTCGCGTTCACCCAGGGCAGGACGATCGTCCTGCAGGAGGCGCCGTCGCTTTCGCCCGTGGTGGGGTTCGCGGTGTTCGCCGTCGTCTCGGTGGCGGGTGGGCTGCTGTGGGTGCGGCGGGAGTTCCGGCAGTGGCTCGCCAAGGGGTGGGCCGGCCCTCTCGTGGGGCTGGCCGGATCCTGTGTGCTTGCCGCTTTGGGTGGGTTCATGCTGCTGTTGCGGCTGGGAGCGGCGCAGCCTGGCTCTCAGGGGCTGTTCACCGCCGTGTTCGCGCTGGCGGCCGTGCTCCTGGGCGGCACCGGGCTTCTGAACGGCGCCGGCCTTGCGAGTGGCGGGGGCTTTGCGGGTGGCGGGGGCTCTGCGGGTGGTGTGGGCCTTGCGGGTGGCGCGGGCCTCACGAACGGTGCCGACCTTGCGAACGGCGCCGGTGCGACGAGTACGGTGGCCGACGGGGGACGTGGGGCCGTCGCCGGCACGCTGCTCGCCGTCCTCATCCTGGCGATCGTGCAGGGTGAACTCGCCCTGCTGGCCGTCCCCGCGTACGTCATCATGATCGTCCTGGGGGGCGTCGTGATCGTCGGCCTGGCCGTGTCCCGAGCGCTCGACGCCCTTCGTCAGTAAAGCCCCGCGCCGGTAGACCCTCCGTCGGTAAGGTCCTGCGTTCAGGAGAGCCCTCCGTCGGGTGAGGCCCTGCGCCGGTAAAGCACCTCTGTCCGGTGAGGCCCTGCGCCGGTAAAGCACCTCCGTCGGTAAGGCCCTGCGCCAGGAGGTCAGCCCAGGGACCTCTTCAAGAAGTCGACCTGGAGCAGCAGCAGGTTCTCCGCCACGACCTCCTGGGGCGTCATGTGCGTCACCCCGGAGAGCGGGAGCACGCTGTGCTGCCTGCCCGCCGCCAGCAGGGCGGACGACAGGCGCAGCGTGTGGGCGGCCACCACGTTGTCGTCGGCCAGGCCGTGGATCAGCAGCAGCGGGCGTTCGAGCTTGGGCGCGTCCGCGAACAGCGAAGAGTTCTCGTACACCTCGGGCTGCTCGTCCGGATGGCCCAGGTATCGCTCGGTGTAGCACGTGTCGTACAGCCGCCAGTCGGTCACCGGCGCCCCCGCCACCGCCGCGTGGAACACGTCCGGCCGCCGCAGCACCGCCAGCGCGGCCAGGAAGCCGCCGAACGACCAGCCGCGAATGGCCACCCTCGTCAGGTCGAGATCGTCGGGATACTGCTCGGCCACCCCCTGCAGGGCGTCGATCTGGTCCTCGAGCGCGGGGGTCGCCAGGTCGTTGAGCACGGACCGCTCGAAGTCGGGGCCCCGGCCCGGAGTGCCGCGCCCGTCGGCCACGATGACCGCGAACCCCTGCTCGGCGAACCACTGGCTCTCCAGGAACGCGCCGCGCCGGTTGAGCACGCGCTGCGCGTGCGGCCCGCCGTACGGATCCATGAGGACCGGCAGCTTCCCGGAGCCCTGCTGGTGCCACGAGGGCAGCACCACGGCGGTGGCCAGCTCGCGACGGCCGGAACGGCCGAGCGAGACGCGCAGGTCGAGGCCGGGTCGCTCGGCGAACGACGGGATCGGCACCGCCATGCCGTCGCGCCGCACGACCGTGGTCGACACGCCCTCGGCGTCGAGGCTCTGCTCGGTCAGCACGCCCACGCCGCCCGACATCCGCCCAGAGAACACCCCGGAACGGGTCGAGACCGGCAGCAGCGAATGCCCGTCCCACGTCCACAGGTGAACCTCGGTCGGATCGCCGCTCGCGCTGAACAGCACGCTGTCGTGATCGACGCCGAGCACCGCCCGCACCTGCAGCGTGGGCGGAGTGACCGCGCGGTCACCCACGAACAGCCGGTTGCCGCCCTCCGAAGCGGCCACCCACACCAGCGACCCGTCGTCGAGGTGCGCGGGCACGCCGGACACGATGTCGACCCAGGCCGGATCGGTGTCCTCGCGGACCAGCGCGGAGGCGCCCGTCGCCGGATCGACCGTGAACAGCCGCATCGTCCGCTGGTCGCGCGTCAGGGTCACGATCGACAGCGCGTGGGAGTCCCAGGCCGCCGTCGTGAGGTATTCCTCCCCGTACGGCACAGCGACCCGCGACCCGTCGAGCCCCAGCACGAACAGCTCGGTGACCGCGTTGGGCGTGCCGGCGGCCGGATAGCGCTGGGCCGACGCGGGACGGTCGGGGTTGGCCGGGTCGGCGATGTGCCAGACGTGGACCGGGGCCTCGTCGACGCGTTCGACCAGCAGCGCATCGCCCGACGGCGCCCACCAGTAGCCGCGCATCCTGCTCATCTCCTCGGCGGCGATGAACTCGGCCAGCCCGTACGTCACGGTCTGCGACTCCGGCGTGGCCAGCGCGCGGTCCTCGCCGGACTCGAGGTCCTGGACGCGCAGCGCGCCGCCGGTGACGTACGCGACATGTCCCCCGCCGGGGGACAGCCGGGGGTCGATGACCGCGCCCGGCGTGTCCAGGCGACGTGCCTGACCGGTCGCGAACTCCACGACATAGAGAGCGCCGGACAGCGCGAAGGAGGCCCGCGTGACGTCCGTGTCGGTGGCGTACGCGACCACGCCGCCCGCCGCCTCCCGGCTGCGCTCGCGCCTGGCCCGCTCCTCCGGCGGCAGGTTCTCCTCGTCGGCGTCGAGCGCGCGCGGGTCGACGACCAGGCGCTCGACGTGGGTCTCGGTGTCGAGCTCCCACAGGCACGTCACCGGATCCGTGCCCGATTTGGTGCGGAGGAAGACCACCCTGCCGCCGTCCGGAGTGATCGTGAAGCTCCTGGGCACTCCGAGGGTGAACCGGCGGGTCCTGGCAGACAGTCGCGGGAAGCTCTCGCTCATGGGCCCAATCCTGCCACCGCCGATGAGGTACCTGCGCAACGGCGTCCAGGGCCCCTCGGTACCCTCATCCCTATGACTGATCGACGGCTCCTCCTCGTGCACGCCCATCCGGACGACGAGTCGATCGGCACCGGGGCGACCATGGCCAAGTACGCCGCCGAGGGAGCCCACGTCACGCTGGTGACCTGTACTCTCGGCGAGGAAGGCGAGGTCATTCCCGGCGATCTCGCCCATCTGGCCGCCGACCAGGACGACGCGCTCGGGCCTTACCGGATCGGCGAGCTCGCCGCCGCCTGCCGGGCGCTCGGCGTCGAGGACCACCGCTTCCTGGGCGCGCCGGGCCGCTGGCGGGACTCGGGGATGATGGGGGCGGCGTCCAACGACCACCCGAAGGCGTTCTGGCGCGCCGACCTCGACGAGGCGGCGGGGGAGCTAGTCAAGGTCATCCGGGAGGTACGCCCGCAGGTCCTCGTCACGTACGACGACAACGGCTTCTACGGGCACCCCGACCACATCCAGGCGCACCGGGTTTCGCGCAGAGCGTTCGAGCTGGCCGCGAAACCCGACTTCGGCGAGGGCGAACCGTGGCAGATCGCGAAGTTCTACCACACGGCCCTCGCCCGATCCGTCATGCGGCGCACGACCGAGGCGCTGCGCGGGGCGGACGTCGGCTTCCTGGTGGAGGAGGTGGAGGACATGCCGTTCGGCAACGCGGACGAGGACGTCACCACCGAGATCGACGCCCGCCCGTGGATCGGCAACAAGATGGAGGCCATGCGGGCGCACGCCACGCAGATCGTCGTGGACGACCCGTGGTTCGCGCTGTCCAACAACATCGGGCAGGAGGTCCTGGGCGTCGAGCACTACAGGCTGGCCATCGGCGTGCCCGGACGCGCCGTGCCCGGCCCGCCCATCGAGGCCGGTGGCCTCGGCGGACCCCACACCCGCGAGAACGATCTCTTCGCGGGCATCCACTAACCTCGTGCGACATGGAACATCGCAGCCAGGCCGAGTCGGCGCTGGGCGGGGCGGCGTACGGCATGCTGTTCGTGCTGGGCGTCGTCATGGGGGTCGTGGGCGGCTTCACGCATGCGGCGTGGGAGCTCGGGTCCGTCCCGGGTGCGGCGATCTTGTGGGTGCTGGCGTTGTTCGGGGTGTGCCTGGGGGCGGGCAAGCTGATGCGGGGCAAGCTCGGGGCTTTCATGGCGGCGGTCGGGTGGTTGCTGGTGACGATGCCGTTCACGCTGAAGCTGAGCGCGGGTGATCTGGTGATCGCCGATGGCCTGCCCGGATACGTGTATCTGTACGGAGGGTTGGCGGCCATTGTGGCGGCCTATTTGCTTTCGCCCTCGTCAGAGGGGGGATCGTGGCTCTTGCATGGGTACCCTCCGAAGAACTCTATGTAGAGGCATAAAGTAGCGTTCGTGCATTCCATCGAGCGGCCCGTGGACCCTGGGACGTACCGCAAGGTCGTCGGCCGCTTCGCCACTGGAGTCGCGATCGTTACCACCAGGCTGGGCGATGTCGATCATGCGATGACGGTGAATTCGTTCACCTCTGTCTCCCTTGATCCGCTCCTTGTGCTGTTCTGCGCGGAGAAGGTGGCCCGGTTCCATGACGCGGTGCTGGAGGCGGGGGTGTGGGGGGTCTCCGTGCTGCCCGCCTCGATGGAGGACGCCTCGCGCTTCTTCGCCCACCGGGGCCGGCCGTTGAACGGGCAGCTCGCGCGGTGGCCGCATCACCTGGGGGAGTCGGGGGTGGCGTTGTTCGACGGGGCCCTGGCGACGGTGGAGTGCGTGACGACGGCGGTGCACGACGGTGGGGACCATTCGATCGTGGTGGGCGAGGTGACGGCCCTGGACACGCCTTCGGACGGGGCGCCGCTTCTGTACCACGAAGGGCAGTACAAGACCCTCTAAGCCGATTTCAGCGCGGCCTTCCGGCGGGCCCGGGTGCTCCGCGTGCTCCGTGGATTCGGGTGTCCCGCGTCCTCCATGGGCTCGGGTGCGTGCGGACGCTCGCCGGCGTGGGCGTGGGCGTGGGCGTGGGCATGAGGCGGGCCAGGCGCCTGGCCTGGCCCGCTCACTTGCTCGCCTCCCCTGCCGCTACTGGGTGGTGGCGCTGGGGGATTCCGACGGCGTGGTGGTCGGTGTCTCCGTCGGGACGCTGGTGTCGGTCGGCGTCGCCGTGTCCGTCGGCGTCTCGGAGGGGAGCTCTGTCGGTGTCTCCTCCGCCGGCGGCGGACAGGTGGGGATGCCGGGCGCGCTCTCCGTCGGCGTCACGGACTCCGTCGGGGTCGTGGTGGGTGTCTCGGATGGGGTCGTGGTCGGGGTTTCGGTCGGGGTTTCCGTGGGAGTTCCGGTCGCGCTGTCAGTCAGGGTCGGAGTCGGGGCCGGCGTGTCGGTGACCGGCGGGGACTCCGTGCCCGTGGCGGGCGCGGACTCCGTGCCCGTGGCGGTGGGCGTTCCCGTGTCCGTCGGAACGGTCGTCGGCGGAGGGGTCTCCGTCGGGACGGTCGTCGGCGGAGGGGTCTCCGTCGGCTCGACGCTCGGCTGACAGGTGAACGTCACCGTCTGCGTGACCGTCGGCCCGGGCTCGGTGACCGTGACCTGCTCCTTCACCGTCACCGTCGGGAGGGGTATCAGGCTGACCGCCGGTTTGCCCCTTTTCTTGTACGTGCCCCAGCCGAGCCGCTTCGTGGACTCTCCCGAGCCCTCGGTCACCGGGAGGTCGACACTGGTCGTCTTGCAGGATCTGCCCTTGCACACGCGCTGCTTGATCGAGAAGAGAGCAGCTTGTGCGTCTGTGATCGATACATTCAGGTAGGAGACGCCTCGCCTCTTGACTACCTTCGTCGTGGCGGTGTACTCCCCGATCGTGGGAGTCTCCGCGGGTGCCGGACTCGTGGGCGGGACGGTGGTTAACGCCACTTCTGCGCCTAGAGCGCCTGGTCGGTTGTCAGTGGATCGTAGGGGATCGGTTGCTGACGTCTGGGTGATCGCGACTCCGCCGGCTCCTGTCAGTGCGACGGTGCCGAGCAGCGCGCCCAGGATGGAGAATCTCATAATCCTGCTCTTGTGGGAGATTTCAGGACGGGGATCATTATTCCGACTTGTCAAGATTGGTCAAGACTGAATCGCATGGACAGGCGCTTCCGGTTCCGGCGCGCGGCGAACTACGCCAACCTCGCCACGCCGCTCGGTTTGCTGATCTCGATCATCGGTGGCGCGACCAGGACCCCCGGCCCCAACGGGCTCATCCTGGCCTTCGGCTACCGCTACCGCTTCCCCATCGCGGGGGCGTTCACCGTGGGAAACGTCGTCCTGACCAGGTGGGACTCGCTCCCCGATCGCCTCATCCTCCACGAGGGCCGGCACGCTACCCAGTGGGCCTGGTGCGTGGGGCTCCCCATGCTGCCGCTCTACCTGCTGTCGATGCTCATGTCGGTGATGGTCTGCGGCAACCAGGCTTCGTACAACTTCTTCGAGCGCCTGGCCGACCTGGAGGACGGCGGCTACCCCCGCGCCCCGCTGTGGTGGCGACGGCGGAGCGGCGGCGAGTGAGGCCGGTGTCAGGTGGGCGATCCCTGCGATGCGGGAGCGCGTCTTGACGAGCCTTTCAGCCGGCCCAGCATGAGCGAGGCGATGGCCAGGCCGGAGACGGCGCCGGCGCAGAGGACGGAGGCGGTGGACGGGGACACGGGCTCGATGCCTGCCAGGGCGAGGGCCGAGACGGCGGTGGCGGTGGCCACGTAGAGCCAGGTGGCCAGGCGGATCCAGCGGACGCGGGAGTCCTCCGAAGGCAGCGTGCGGGCGAGGAGCCAGGACAGGGCCGGCAGGAGGAGGACGCCGTGCATGAAGATCGCGTGGGCGGGCTTCAGGGCGGTGGCCACCGTGTACGCGAGCTCCTGATTCCCGGTCATCACCTCGACGACGCCACGGGCGATCATGACGGCGCCGAACGCCATGGCGGCCAGGAGCGTGGCGAAGCCCGCGCGTACGGCCAGGCGCATGCTCGGGGCGAGGCCTGGATCGGCGCGGAACGCGGCGATCGTCATGGCGATCCCGATGGCGACGAGGACGCCGCCGCCTGCCGCCAGGGTCCTCGCGACGGCCGTGTCGAAGGCGGTCTCCATGTTGAAGTGGGACGGGACGCCCCGCCACGCCTGGAGGGTGATCAGGGCCACCTCCAGCGTCGACGCCACCGCGAAGGCGCCGACCAGGAGTGAACGGGCGCGGAGCCGTACGAACTGGGCGACCCAGGTGAGGGTCAGCACGCTCAGCCCGAACGACACGCCGAACGTGAACGGCTTGCGCCACGACACCGCGCCCTCCCACGGTCCGCCGTCCACGACGAACACGCCCAGGTGAACGAGGCCCGCGAGCACCAGCAGGACTCCGATGAGGTACCAGAGGCGATTCATGCCGCCATGGTGACAAGGCGGCGGGGGCCGGCGCGTCGGCCCAGGGTTTGGATCGCCTCTACAACGCTGGTCGTACGACGAGGGTGATCAGGGGGTGAGCTTGAGGGTGTGGACGGCCGCCTTCTTGACCGACTCGGGCTTCCCGTACATCGGCAGCAGGTCGCCCTTGGCCCAGGCCTCCGCCTGATCCCAGTAGTTGTCGTGGAAGGCGTGCCCGGAGGCGCCCGTCAGGTTGATCCATCGGGACTTGTCGGTGTCCGACAGGTCGACGATCATGCGCATCGACGGGACGGCGGTGATCTCGTACCCCTTCTGGACGTTCCAACCCGTGGCGTTCACGGCGTCCTTGCCCCCCGCCACGGCCAGCGGCCCGCGGTTGAACAGGGCCTCCACCGGAGCTATCCCCGAGGTCCCCAGCGAGCCGTTGACCAGCTCCAACCGGTGCAGGTCACCCCAGCGCCAGGACTTGACCTCCGGCCCGAGCCGGTCCGACAGCTCCTGGTACGCCGAGGCGAGCGCCTGGCGGAGGATGTCGTCGCGGGTCTCCTTGAGGTTCTTGGTGGTCACGTCGTCCCAGAAGGGGTCGTCCGGAGCGTCGAGCAGGCGTCTGACGACCTCGTACCAGCGGTCCCCTCCGGCGGGGCGCGCCGCCTCGGGCAGGTCGTCGTTGAACGTCAGCGTGAGCACCTGCCGCCACACCGCGTTGAAGTAGGCGGCGGCGGTGGAGTCGAGGCCCTGCATGCGGTCCCACGTCTTCAGCAACTGCCTGGCCTCGCCGCTGGGCCCCGCCAGGTCCACCTGCATCAGGGCCGGGACCAGCGTCTCGGCGAAGCCGTTGTACGTGTCCTGCTGGATCGCCGACATGGTCGCCGCGTCGATCGGGCCCTTCTTGAGCGCTTCCTTGATGCGGTCGCGGATGCGTTCGGAGCGGTAGCCGTGCGCCCAGTCCTTGGTCAGCAGGGGTTTGTACCGCTTGGGGTCGATGACGGCGTTGTTCGCCGTGACGATGAACCCGTCGGCCGGGTTCTCCACGGAAGGTAACTGGTCGTACGGGATGGGGGCGGTCATCCAGTCGTACTCGCCCGTCCATCCCGGGACGGGCCAGGTGCCGTCACCCTTGGCGCGTACGGGGATGCGCCCGGGAGCCTGGTAGCCGATCTTGCCCGAGGTGTCGGCGTAGATCAGGTTCTGGGACGGCACGTCGAACAGCGCCGCCGCGGCCCTGAACTCCTGCCAGTCGCCCGCCTTGTTCAGCGCGAAGATGGCGTCGGCCGTCCGGCCCGGCGTCAGCGCCGTCCACTGCAGCGCCACCGCGTTGGCCTCGCCGCTGGGTTTGGCGCTGCCGATGACGTCGTTGATCAGCGGCCCGTGCCGGGTGCTCCTGACCGTGATCGTGACCGGGGCGCCGCCCGCGACCTTGATCTGCTCCTTCCTGGTCTCCAGCTTCACCTGCTGGCCCTTGTACAGGTACGTGTCGCCCTGCACCTGCTCCAGGAAGAGGTCGGCCACGTCGGGGCCCAGGTTGGTGAAGCCCCATGCGATCTTGTCCGTGCGCCCGATGACCACACCTGGAACGCCCGAGAACGTGAACCCGGTCACGTCGTACGGACACGCCTGCGTGATCTTCCTGCAGTGCAGCCCCGCCTGGTACCAGACGGAGGGCATCTGCGGCGAAAGGTGCGGGTCGTTGGCCAGCAGCGGCTTGCCGCTCTTGGTGTACTCGCCGGAGACCACCCACGAGTTGGACCCGATGCCCTCGCGGTCCTCCGTGCCCATCGTGCTCGGTACGGCGTCCAGGGTCCTGGCGGCCTGGGCGATCGCGCGGCCGGCGCGCTGCTGGGGCTCCGCGTTCTGGTTGAAGCGCCCCTGGTCGATGGTGCCCTCGGTGACGATCGGGCTGTGGCGGTCGTACGGGTAGCCGGGGTAGAGCTGTTCGACGCGCTCCTTGGGCAGCTCGGTCAGCGCCAGCGCGCGGTCGATCTCGTCCTCCATGTTGGAACGCAGGTCCCAGGCCATGGCCTTCAGCCAGGCCACGGAGTCGGCCGCGCTCCACTTCTCCGGCTGGTAGCCGCCGTTCTGGATCTTCAGGATGGAGTACTCGAGGCTGCGGTCTGAGGCGTTGGGGTTGGCGCTGAGCCAGGCGTTCACGCCTCGCGCGTACGCGTCCATGTAGTCCCGGGTCTCCTGGGACAGTTCGGGCAGCTCCTCCTCGGCGACCTTGCGCCAGCCCATGGTCCTGATGGCCTTGTCGTTCTCGAGGGTGGCCTTGCCGTAGAGCTCCGAAAGGCGGCCGGAGGTCAGGTGGCGGCGGAAGTCCATCTCGTAGAAGCGGTCCTGGGCGTGGACGAACCCCTGAGCCGTGAACAGGTCCGCTGCGGTGTCGGCGTAGATGTGCGGGATTCCGTATTTATCACGATAAATCTCCACATTCCCGGTTAGGCCCGGCAGCCGCAGTGATCCGTCCACCTGCGGGAACGACTTCCGCACCGTGTAGACGAGGACCCCTGCCAGTACCAGGACCAGCGCGAGCACTACGGACAGCACCCGAGCGAACCACCGCAACGAACGCGGCATCCACGCATAGGGCCTCACCGACACCTCCATCTCCGCCGAACTGGCACTAAGTCTGTCAGTCCGGGATCACTCCTCCGGCCGCCTTCCCGAACCCTGGCAGAGGACTTTGAGCCGCCCGGCTACGGGCGATCACCCCTCCCTCACTCGCCGCGCCCGGCCGGGGGCGGCGTGCGCGTTGCGCCGGGTCCCGGTGCGGGCGGGCTGGGCGTCGCAGGGTTGCGCCGGGCCGCGGTGTGGTGGGTTGACTGGCCTTCGTCCGCGTTGCGCCGGGCCGGGCCGTTCCGCTCCTCGCCGACCCGGCGCCAGTGGGGTGAGGCGGGGGACGCGGCCGTACGGGGAGAGGGCGGTGTGGGCGGGTGGCGCCGCGCCGGTGCGGCGTACGCGGGGATGGACGGCGCGGTAGCGGAGGGCGCACGCGGCGATGCACGGCGCGGTAGCGGAGGGCAGGGAGGGGCGCTCCCTCGTAAGAGTGAGGGAGAAATCGATCGCACCGGCGATCCGCGGCGGCAGCGCTGATCGACAGGATGGGCGCATTCCACCAGCGCCCCCTCCCTTGGAGACACTCCGATGAAGCTGTCAGCCGCCTGCCTCGCCCTGGCCACCCTCCTCGTGGCCACGCCCGCTCAAGCAGCCGCCACGACTCCGGCTCCCACGCCGAGTACGTGCCCGCCACCGGCCGTGGTCCAGCCCGATCCCACCGCGCCGGTCCCTCCCGTCAACGCCCCCGCGCTGGAGCAGTCCATCAAGGACCTGCCCGCGGCCGACGCCACCGCCGCGATCGTCCGGGTGGGCGGAACGAAGGGCTCGTGGCGGGGCGTGACCGGCGTGGCCGACCTCACCACCCGGCGCGAGGCCTCCGCACACGTACGGTTCCGGGCGGGCAGCGTGACCAAGATGTTCACCACCGCGGTCGTGCTGCAGCTCGTGGCCGAGGGCAAGATCTCACTCGACGGAGCCGTCCAGGACCACCTGCCCGGCCTGCTGCCCGACTCCTACCCCGAGGTCCGCGTCGGCCAGCTGCTCAACCACACCAGCGGGCTGCCGTCGCCCGACCTGCCCGGTACGTTCGACTGGATCTACCGGACCCGGTTCAGGACCTGGACGCCGGAGGAGTACGTCGGGCTGGCCGTGCGCAACCCGATCGAGTTCACGCCCGGCACCAGGCAGCACTACCTCAACACCAACACGTTCGTGGCCGGCCTGCTGATCGAGAAGATCACCGGGCGCTCGTACGAGCACGAGGTCACGTCCAGGATCCTGCGCCCGCTCGGCATGCGGGACAGCTACCTGCCCGGCACCTCGCCCCGCATCCGCGGCCCGCACCACAAGGGCTACCAGTCCGTGCCCGCGGGCTTCGACGGCGCCATCGCCTACGGCGCGGGCCACGTGGTCGACATGACCGAGACCAGCGTCACCTCGACCTGGGCCTCGGGCGATCTCATCTCCACCGCAGCGGACCTGGAGAAGTTCGTCAAGGCGCTGTTCTCGGGGAAGGTCGTGCCGCCCGCGCGACTGGAGCCGATGTTCACGGTCCCGGACGTGACGATGTACGACGAGTGCGGCAACCAGCCGGCCGTCTACACCTCGGGCATGACGCGGCTCGTGCTGCCGGGCGGGATCGTCGCCTACGGCAAGACCGGCGCCCGCTACGGCTACGCCGCCGGTGTCGGCGCGACCCGCGACCTGAGCCGGACCCTCGTCTACTCGGTCAACTCCACCGACGCCAAGGCATCCGGCAAGAACGACAGAACGCTGCGCATCGCCCTGGCCGCCTTCTCCCGGCCAGCCGGCGCGTGACGCGTCTTGCGCGCGTGCCCGGGCGGGTGGGGTCAGGTCCAGGTCTGGCCGTCGGGGGTGTCCGCGACGCGTACCCCCATCTCCGCCAGCTCCTCCCGGAGCCGGTCCGCCTCCTCCCAGTCCCGAGCGTCCCGGGCACGGGAGCGCGCCTCCAAGAGCTCCCCGGCCCCGGGAGGCAGCGCCCGCGCCTTGCCGATCTCCGTCGAGAGGTCGAGCCCCAGCACCTGGTCCAGATGCAGGAACGTCTCGAACTTGGCCCCGGGCGCGACGGACTCGTCGCGTTCGAGGTCCCGGAGGACCAGCAGCGCGGACGGCGTGTCCAGGTCGTCGGAGAAGGCGGCCTCGACCCGTTCGGCATAGTCCGCGGCCATCGGCGCGCTGGGCGACTCCGACCATTCGGCCACCCGGGCGCGCCACCGCCGCACCGTGCGGTCGGCGGCTCGCAGGGTGTCCCACGTCAGGTTGAGCTGCTGCCGGTAGCGGTGCTCCAGGAACGCCATGCGTACGGCGAGCGGGTCGAGCCCGGCCGCGACCACGTCCGAGAGCAGCACCACGTTCCCCGTGGACTTGGCCATCTTGCGGCCGTCGAACAGCAGGTGCTCGCCGTGCACCCAGTGCCGCACCACCTCGTGCCCGGTCGCCGAGTCGGACTGGGCCCGCTCGTCCTCATGGTGCGGGAAACGAAGGTCGATCCCGCCGACATGGAGCTCGAAGCTGGAGCCGAGGAAGCGGAGCGACATGGCCGAGCATTCCACGTGCCACCCGGGGAAGCCGCGGCCCCAGGGTGAGTCCCACGTCAGGTCTCCCGTGGAGGGCTTCCACAGCGCCCAGTCGGCGTGGAAGCGCTTGCGCGGGTCGACGGCGTCGATGCGGTGGGCGGGCCTGAGCGAATCCAGGCGATTTCCCGAAATTTCGCCGTAGGTGGGGAAGGTCTGGACGTCGAAGAACACCGACCCGTCCGGCACCTCGTACGCGTGCCCCCGCTCGACCAGCTTGGCGATCAGCTCGATCATCAGGTCGACGGTCTCGCTCGCCCGGGGCGTGTGCTCCGGCGGGCGGAGGTTGAGCGCCGAGGTGTCGTTCCTGAAGGCGTCCTCGTAGAAGCGGGCGAGCTCGCCCACCGAGCGCCCCTCCGTCCGCGCCTGCTCCAGGACCTTGTCGGAGCCGGAGTCGGTCAGGTGGCCCACGTCGGTGATGTTCTGGCAGGCCAGCACGCGTACCCGCCGTCGTTCGAGCACCCGCCTGATCAGGTCGGACAGCAGGTACGTGCGGAGGTTGCCCACGTGCGCGTGGCGGTAGACGGTCGGCCCGCACGTGTACATGCGCACCGCCCGTCCCGCGGCGATCTCCTCGACCTGCCGGGCACGCGTGTCGTAGATCCGGAGCATCCTCCGAGCCTAGCCGCGTCAGCCCCCGAGGAAGCCGAGGATGTCCCGGTCGCCGCGCTCGCGCAGCCTGCCCAGCACTTCCTCGCGCGCGGCCGTGTCGGGCATCCCGATCCTGGCCCCGATCAGCCGCAGCCCCTCCAGCTCAGAGCTGACGGGGGCGGTGTAGCCGATGAGGTAGAGGGCGCGGTTGACGGGCGGCATCCCGACCGGCGCGGCCGGCAGGTAGCGGGTCAGCAGCTCGCCCCCGTCCGACACGGTCAGGAACACGTGGTCGCCCTCGCTCGCCTTGAAGTCGGCCAGCACGTTGCGGATCGACCCCATGGTCGGCTGGTTGTGCCAGCTGATCACCACGTCCCCGGACGGGGTGGAGGCGGTGAGCTGCCCGCCCGGCGCCATCCCCAGGTACGCCGCGAACCCGGTGGGCAGCGGCGAACCGGACCCGCGCAGGTGCTCGGCGTTGACGTCCACCCGGTGCCACCAGCGGCCGTCGCGGGAGCGGAAGCTGCGCCGCGTCTCCGAGACGTCCTTGCGCGGCTGGTACGGCTCCGCCTCCCCGGTCGGCGAGGTGCCGGCCACCCGGATCCAGCCCCGTTGCGTCCGCTCGAAGCCCGGCCCGCCCGAGTAGGCCCGCACCGAGCTCTCGCTGACGTCGTACTTGGCGGTCAGGTTGGTGACGATCGTGCTCACCGAGGCCTCGCCCCCGGCCCGCTCGATCTCCCTGGCGATCATCTCCCTGATCCCCAGGTATTCGTCGCCGCCCCATCGCGTCAGGCCGTACTTGTTGCGGTCGACCCGGCGGAAGCGCTCGTCGGCGGTGAGCTGGTTGCGGATGCCGACCAGGCTGTAGTCCTCGCCGATGCGCTCCTGGATCTCCTCGGGCGACAGCGGCGCGCCCGCCACCGCCAGCACCGCCTCGGCCTTCTCGTTGATGCTGCGCGGCCACGGCACGACGTGCTGGCCCAGCACGCGCAGCTGCGGCACCGCCAGGATCCACCGCTCGGCCAGGTCCTCGCGCACGCCGAGCTGGGCGACCATGGCCACCGCCTCGCCGAGCGGCCGCGGCCCGTCGGTGAACAGCTGCCGCGTCTTCTCCCGGAGCTCGTCGGCCCCGCCCGCCACGAGCCATCCGTCGGACTGCTCGTAGCCGGTCAGCAGCGTACGCACGAACCGCCACGCCGGGATCCCCAGCGAGCGCAGCTCGGCCCGGTGCCACGGCACGGCGGCCTGCAGGTCGTCGGCCGGGACCGCGGAGCCGAGCCGGCCACGCAGCCAGGAGACGTGCGCGACGAGGGCGGAGGCGTCCGGCTTGCCGAGCCAGGCCTCCACGTGGTCGCGCAGGTCGCGTTCGATCTGCCGGATCCGCTCCCGCGTGACCGAGAAGCGCTGGGCCAGCTCGTCCAGCGTGGCCCGCTGCGCGGCGTAGAGCCGGTCGCGGGCGATGGCTCGCTGCCGGTCGTCCAACGCCCCGAACAGGTCGTCGATCAGCTCGGGCAGCGGCCGGTCCGGCCTGGACGGCGCGGGCGCCGTCTCGGGCGCGGGCTCGAGCAACCGCTCGAACACGCCGGTGAACAGCTTCTGCACCACGTCCTTGCCCAGCGTCTCCGGCGTCCGCTCGGCCTCGGCGGGGTCGGAGAAGCGCAGCAACGGGAGGATGTCGCCGACCATCAGATGACCCCAGCAGGCCACGGCGAGGTCGGCCAGGCGGCCGGCCACGGCCTGCGTCCCGACCATGGCGCACGCACGATCGAGGGGGATCGCCTGCCACCAGGCCTCGGGCAGCTGTGGCTCCTCCACGATCGGCGCGATCTGACCAGGGGAGGTCCATCGCAGGGGTGGCGCGAG
Source organism: Nonomuraea sp. JJY05 (assembly GCF_043496855.1). Taxonomy (NCBI): domain Bacteria; kingdom Bacillati; phylum Actinomycetota; class Actinomycetes; order Streptosporangiales; family Streptosporangiaceae; genus Nonomuraea; species Nonomuraea sp. JJY05. Next base: position 117,630 of record NZ_JBIEIS010000019.1, on the reverse strand, counting down.
GTCGCTCAGGCTGAGGTTCATTGACGTCCAACCGGCAAAGGGAAGATATATCCGCAGTTCAGACTATGTGATTAGAGTGACAAAAACGGGCTGCCTCTTCCGGAATGGGAGATATAGAGCATCGCACGAGCCCGCGTGCAGGCGACGAACAGTATGCTCCGTTCGCGTTGCAGGGCACGAGCCCGAGCGTCCGGATCCTCGGGCGGCGGCTCGGGCACCACGCCCTCCGCCACTCCGATGAGTGCCACCCGCTCGAATTCCAGCCCCTTGAGATGTTGGAACGTCGAGGCCCGTACGTCCAGCCCTTCCAGCGCCCGCCTGGCATCCCGCACGAGCCGCGGGTTGCGCGCGCCGACGGCGATCTCGTCCGCGGGCACGCCGTCCGCCAGCCACGACTCGACCGTGCTCCGCAGCCCGGCCAGCTCCGACTCCGGCGTCTCATAGGCCCTGACAACGGGCCGGTCGCCGTTACGCGTCGAGTGGAAGCCGTACATGTTGGTCGTGCCCTTGACCAGGCCGCTGGCCGGGCCGCCGCCGCGCAGCCGTACCACGAAGGACAGCAGCTCCTGGGGCAGCCGGTAGGAGAGCCGCAGCGTGCGCTGGACGGCGGGGATGCCGACCGCGCCGAGCGCCACCCGCGCGTCGGTGATCCGCTGGTGCGGGTCGCCGACCACGAACAGGTCGTCGTGCGCCCGCGGTACCGCCGCGCGCAGCAGCCGCCACTGCGACGGGCTGATGTCCTGCGCCTCGTCCACGACGATGTGACGGTACGGCTTGCGCCCCGGATCCACGTCGTCGAGCAGGCCGCCCGTCGCCAGGGAGAGCAGCCTGAGCGCCTCGTCCGTCAGCTGGGCCAGCGTCCGCGCCCCCGGGCCGACCAGCGCGGGGCGGCGGCCCTCGGCGTCGGCCACGATGCGCAGGGCCAGGCGTTCGGTGTTGCCGACCTCGACCCGCTTGCGGAGCACCTCGTCCTCGATCAGCAGGTCCAGCTTGGCCGACAGGTCCTCGGCCAGCGCCTGGGAGAACGTCACGAGCAGGACGGGCCCCGACCCGTGCGCGGCCAGGTGGGCCGCCCGCTGCAGGGCGACGACCGTCTTGCCGGTGCCCGCCCCGCCCACGACCAGCACCGGCTGTTCGAAGCGGGCGGCCCTGGCCAGCCGGTGCTGCGGCGGGTCGAGAAACGTGCACCAGGAAGGCGCACCGAGCACCCGGTCCAGCTCCACCTTGTCGGCGACGAACACCGCCCGGTCGGGGCTGCGGCGCAGCGCCGCGTGCAGGTCGTCGGGGTCGATCGGCCCCGTCTCGTCGTCGGACGCGCGCCAGGCGTCCAGCTCCCGCCACGCCTCGGCGAGCGTGCCGCCACGGGCCAGCACGGCGAGCGGGACGTGCTGGGTCGGCGGGAGCAGCGGTTCGAGGGCGGCCACGTCGGCCTCGGTCGTGATCAGCCTGAACAGCGGCAGCGCGTGCACGTCCAGGCCGAGCCCCATCAGATCGCCGTCGCAGATCGGGTCGAACAGCCGGGACGATCTGGCCGAACGGCGTAATGCGGGCTCGACGCGCTCGAGCGCCTCGGCGTCCCACTCCTCGACCGCGCCGATCACCGGGTTGACCCCGAACCTGAAGCGCCGCGCGTATGACCAGGCCTCGGGGTCGGGCAGCACCGTACGCAGCCAGTACACGTCCCGCTGCCGCACCACCACCCCGCGATGGCCCTCGGCCAGCCGCAGTGTCGCGACCCGCGGATCCCGGCCGCCCCTGACCCGCTCGGGGTGCGGGGCGCCGGCCACGTTCAGCAGGAACCGGCGCAGCGCGACCACGGCGTCCCTGCGCACCGGCTGAGCCAGTGCGCGGAGCTCCCCGGGAAACTCCGGGCCGATCGCGAGCCGCGGCACCGGCTCAGTCCAGGAGGGCGAGCAGGTCGCGGTCCCCGCGCTCGCGGAGCCTGGTGAGCAGGTCAGGGAGCGCGACCGGTCCTGTCATGCCGATCCTGGTGGCGATCACCCTGGCAGCCTGATCTCGGGTGCCGCCCGGGGCCGTGTACCCGACCAGCCTGAGCGCCTTGGTGATCTTCTCGGCGCCCTGCGCGGCGACCGGGAGGTGCCGAGCCCTGAGCACGCCTTCGTCCGACAGCGTCAGGAACAGGTGCCCGCCCTCTCGCGCGCCCACGTCCACGAGGAGGCGTTCGATGGATTCGAGCACCGGCCGGCCGTGCCACGTCATGGTCAGCTCGCCCGCGGCGCTCCTGACCGTCCGGCTCTCGCCGGGGGACAGGCCCAGGTACGAGGCGAACCCCGTCGGCAGCGCGCACTCGCCGCCGGCCAGCTGCTCGGCCGTCACGTCGATGCGCAGCCACCAGCGCCCGTCGGGCTGCCTGAAGCAGCGCCTGGTCTGCGAGACGTCCTTCAGCGGCTGGTACGGCTTGTGCTCGCCGTCGCCGTTGGCCTCCTCCACCGGCGGGGCGGCCGGGGTGAACGCCTGGAACTGGGGCGGGCCCGGGGGAGGCGGCGGCGGCATCGGGGGCGCGCCGAACGCCGACTGCGGCTGCAACTGGGGCTGCGGCTGCGGTGACAGCGTCGCCAGCACGAACTGCCAGGCCGGGACCTCCAGGGCGCGGATCTCCACGTTGTGCCAGTCGGCCGCGCCGATGAGCTGCTCCTTGTGGGCGGCCGGGCCCAGGGTCCTGCGCAGCTCCTCCAGATGGGCCCGGTACGGGGCCGCCTCCTCGCTGGCCAGCCAGTGGTCGAGGCGGGTACGGAGCTCGTCCTCGGTGGCGGAGATCTCGGCCGGGGGGACGGCGAAGAGCTTGGCCAGCTGGTCCACGGCGGAGGGCTCGTCGGTGAAGACGCGGTTCTGGGCGACGGCCCAGCTCTTGTCGTCGAGCCCGGCGAACGCGGCCTCGATGAGGTCGGGCAGCGGCTGCCCCTGCTCCGGGGCGGGCTCCTGCTCGGAGGCGATCGCCTGGGCGGGCTCCGGCCCGGGCGCCTCGGCCCCGTCCGGGGCGGGGGCCTCGTGCGCGTTCCCGGCCTCCTGGTCCGCCGCCTCTTCCAGGGCAGCTGCCTCCTGGGCGGCCGGTTCGGGGGCGGGCTCCTCGGCGGCGTCGAGCACGGGCTGAGGCTCGGGCTCGCGCGCCTCGTCGGCGACCGGCTCGGCGTCGGCGTCCAGCACCGGCTCGGCGCCCTCGGACGCGCCCTGCTGCGAAGCGACGGCCTCGGACTCGCCCTCGTCCGAAGCGACAGCCTCGGGTGCTACAGCCTCGGGAGCAGCGGCCTCGGGAGCGGCGGCCTCGGGCTCGCCCTCCGAGGGAGCGACAGCCTCGGGCTCGCCTTCGTGGGAAGCGACAGCCTCGGAGCTGTCCTCCTGGGGAGCGGCGGTCTCGAGGACGTCGTCCTGGGGAGCGGCGCTCTGGAGGACGTCCTCGTGCGACGCGGCGGCCTCGGGCTCGTCCTCCTGGGGAGCGGCGGCCTCGTGGGAGGCCCCGGCCGCCTCGTCCGCCGGGTGCCCGTCCTCGACGGCGTGCGGGGCCTCGGCGGGTTCGGGAGCGGCCGCGCCCTCGTCGGGCTCGGGATCGTCGATCACCGACCCGGCGGGGACGAAGTGGGCTGCGGGCTCGGGGTCGTCGATCACCGACCCGACGGCGGCGAACCTGACCACGGGGTCGGGCTCCTCGACCGGCTCCTCGGCGATGGGCTCAGGCTCGGCGACGGGCTCAGGCTCGGCCACGGACACCGGCTCGGCCACGGACACCGGCTCGGCCACGGACACCGGCTCGGCCACGGACACCGGCTCGAGCACGGCCTCAGGCCCGGCCACGGGCTCCGGCTCGGGCACCGCGGCGTGCCGGTGCTCGGCCTGCGCCGCCTGCTCGCTCGCCACGGCAACCGGCGCCGGCAGCGCGGGCTGCGCCACCCGCGGGTGCGCCAGATGTACGAGGACCGCCGAGAACAGGGTGTTCAGCACCGGCCGCGCCTGGATGAAGGGCTGGTCCACCAGCTCCCTGCTGGTCAGCGCCAGCAGCCCGGCCCACGATCCGGCACGGTCGAGGGCGATCGCGACGGCGGGCTCGTCGGCCTCGTCGGGATCCAGCACGTGCAGCGCCGGCAGGACGTCACCCACCGCCGCCGCGGGCCAGTGCTCCAGGGCGATCTCCGTCAGCAGCTCGCCCAGCGACTCGGGGCCGATGGCCGCCAGGACGCGTGGCATGGGCATGCTGCGCCACCACGCGTCGGGCAGCTCCGGCTGCCCCGTGAGCAGCGTGATCGTCGTGGCGTCGCTCCACCTCAACGGTGGTACGAGGTCGCTCAGGCAGAAGTTCATCCCGTTCCGTTCACCAGCCCCTCACGCCGCCGCAGCGGTGCAGCCATAATCTCGCCGCCCACGGAACAGACCATAGTCCGGCAAATCAGCCCTACGCATCATGTACAACGCATCAACGCCGAACAGCGGCAAAGCGTAGACGTACGTAGTCAGCCATCCAGCCAGTCTCCCTGCGAAGGGCGGGCGCGGCCAACTCGTTCACGCGACGAAGCAGGGGCTCCACGATCTCCGGCGGGAGCCCTTCGAGCACCGACGAGGCGAACATGCGCACCCAGTCGGCGGCCCCGCCGGGGCACTCGTCCAGGGGGGTCGGCCGGTCGAAGTACTCCAGCAGCCTGACCACGAAGCCCTCCTGCTCGAGGCGGCGGGCGTACTCGGCAGGCGAGGGGAAGTACCACGGCAGGTCGGGTTCGCGCAGGCCGTACTCGCGCCAGGCCGTCAGCATCGCGGCGGTCAGCTCGGCGCAGTTGCCCGCCCCGCCCATTTCGGCGACGAAGCGCCCGCCGGGCGTCAGCGCCTCGCGCACGCTGGCGATCACCAGGTCGGGGTCGCGGCTCATCCAGTGCAGCGCCGCGTTGGAGAACACCGCGTCGTACGGGTTCACGACGTTGAAGTCGTGCCCGTCGCCGACGATGAAGTTGATGCCCGGGTACTGCGCGATGGCCTTCTCGATCATCGCGGGGGAGCCGTCGATGCCCAGCACGTCGGCGCCCCTGAAGGCGATCTGCGCGGTGAGCACGCCCGTGCCGCAGCCGAGGTCGAGCACCCGCTCACCGGGCCGCGGATCCAGCAGGTCGACCAGTGGCGCGCCCTGAGTGGAGACGTAGCCGAAGCTGCTGTCGTAGGCGCGACTGTTCCACCGCTCCAAGCTCGGTGTGTCATATCGCAAGACGCTCAGCTCACATTCGATCAGACATCGGGCCCCCGTGGCCGTGCTGTCTGCTCACTTTAGAGCCTGAACGTCCCTACGACATATCAAGTCACATCGGACTCATCCGACACTCTTCGTCCATTCCTGCCGGAGGTACGCCTTCGCCGCGTCTGCCTGCGGGATCGTCATGAGGACCGGTGGGCCCGGAGCCTTGGGAAGTTTCGCGGCCTGCTCGGCGTCCAGCGTGCCCTTCATGAGCATCGCCTGGCTGCGCGCAGGCCGGGCGAAACCCTTCTGGAAAAGGTTCTGGCCCTCGTTGGAGAACAGGAACTCCTGCCAGAGGCGGGCCGCGGCCGGGTGCGGGGCCGCCTTGTTGATGGCCTGCATGTGGTAGCCGCCGAGCGGCGCGTCCTTGGGGATCGTGACCTTCCACGCGTCGGAGTGAGCGGCGCTGCGGGCGGCGTTCAGGTGGTCCCAGGCGATGACCGTGTTGGCCTTGGTCAGGTCGGTGAGCCGCCCGGCCTGCTTGAGCTTGGCGAACAGCGCCACCCCCTGCGACGGCTGCGGCACGCCCGAGCGCATGGAGGCGGCCATCACGCCGTCGAACGCCCCGTCCGAGCGCAGCGGGTCGCCGTCGAGCGCGACCCGGTAGACGGGATTGAGCAGGTCGGCGAAGGAGGCCGGGGGCTTGACCTCGCGGGGGTCGTACCCGATGGACATGTAGCCGCCGTAGGCGGCGTACCAGGCGCCGGAGGGGTCCTTGACGTCGTCGGGCAGGTCCTGCCAGCCCTGCACCTTGTACGGGGCGAACCGGTCGGCCCCGGAGACGGCCACGTCCAGGGTCAGGTCGAAGACGTCGGGCTTGAGCTGCGAGGCGGCGTCCAGCTCACGCTTGCTACCGGCGGCCGGCTCCAGCTCGTTGACCTTGAGCCCGTACTTGTCGGCGAACGTGTCGATGATCTCGCCGTAGTTGACCCAGTCGTGGGGCAGCGCGATCACGTTGAGCTCGCCCTCGCGCTTGGCCGCCTCGACCAGCCGGTCCATGGTGGTGAAGCCGGCCTTCATGGAGCTCGCGTGGACGTTGACCGGCGGCAGGTTCTTGGGCTGGGCGGCGGTGGAGTGCGTGGACGACGCGCCGCATCCGGCGCTGGCGAGGATGGCTGCTGCGGCGGCGCAGGTACGTACGGTCACACAACGAATACTTACCGTTACATTCGTTCAGGTCGAGGAGGCGCGGCCGGGACGACCTTGGCGGCCGCCAGCGTCTCCTCGGGGATCTCCACCACACTGCCGTCTCTTTTGCGAACTTTGAGAATTCCGTTCTCCCACGACACGAGGATGCCCACCGCATCTCGAAATCCCCCAGGAACGCGCCTGCGGGTGGTGATGCGTGCACCTATATCCTGACTTGTGATCGCGATGATGAGACGTGCGGCCACGACTTTGCCACCCTCCGTTTCGGCCAGCTGGCAAGCACGGCAATACTAGGGCGTAGCAAACCGCGGTCAGAGTCATGCCATGGTGCGGAGAAGAAGGAGCTCGAGGTGACCTACGTCATCGCGCAGCCTTGCGTGGACGTCCTGGACAAGGCGTGCATCGAGGAGTGCCCCGTCGATTGCATCTACGAGGGCGAGCGCATGCTTTACATCCACCCCGACGAGTGCGTGGACTGCGGCGCGTGTGAGCCTGTATGCCCCGTCGAGGCGATTTTTTATGAGGACGACCTTCCCGAGCAGTGGAAGGACTTCTACAAGGCGAACGTGGACTTCTTCGAAGACCTCGGCTCGCCCGGTGGCGCCTCGAAGGTCGGGAAGATCGACAAGGACCACCCGGTGGTGGCCGCCCTGCCGCCGCAGGGTGAGGACCACTAGCCGGTCCTGTCACGCCGTACACGGGGGCATCCGGGCCGGATGCGCCCCGTCGGCGTGCGCTTTTTCAGTACGGCACGAAACCCTGGAGAACCGTGAACAAGTTGCCCGACTTCCCCTGGGACCGGCTGGAGCCGTACAAGGAGCGCGCGCTCGCACATCCCGACGGCATCGTCGACCTCTCGATCGGCACGCCCGTCGATCCCGTGCCGCAGATCGTCCAGGACGCTCTCGCGGGGGCGGCCGACAGTCCCGGCTACCCCTTCACCCACGGCACCAAGGCGCTGCGGGAGGCCGCGGCCGGGTGGCTGCGGCGCAGGCACGGCGTCACCGTCGACCAGCAGGACGTGCTGCCGCTGATCGGCTCCAAGGAGTTCGTCGCCTGGCTGCCCACCTACCTGGGCGCCAGGCGGATGGTCTTCCCCGAGCTGGCCTACCCCACCTACGACGTGGGCGCCCGGCTGGCGGGGGCGGTGGCCACGGCCTCCGACAGCACGCTCGCGCTCGGCCCCGAACGCGTCGACCTGCTCTGGGTCAACTCCCCGGGCAACCCCACGGGCCGGGTGCTGCCCGCCGAACACCTGCGCAAGGTGGTCTCCTGGGCCCGCGAGCGCGGCGCCGTCGTGGCCTCCGACGAGTGCTACATCGAGCTCGGCTGGGAGGAGGAGCCGGTCTCGATCCTGCATCCCGACGTCTGCGGCGGCTCCCACGAGGGGCTGCTCGCGGTCCACTCGCTCTCCAAGCGCTCCAACCTGGCCGGCTACCGCGCCGGGTTCGTGACGGGAGATCCCGTCCTGGTCAAGCGGCTGCTGGAGACGCGCAAGCACGCCGGCATGATCATGCCGCAGCCCGTACAGGCCGCCATGACGGTCGCGCTCGGCGACGACGGGCACGCCGACCGGCAGCGCGAGCTGTACGCCGCCCGCCGCGCCCTGCTGCGGCCGGCGCTGGAGCGGGCGGGCTGGCACATCGACCATTCGACGGCCGGGCTGTACTTCTGGGCGTCTAACGGGCAGAGCGCCTGGGATCAGGTCGGGAAGCTTTCCGAAATCGGCATTTTGGTCGCGCCGGGCGAGTTCTACGGATCGGCAGGTGAGCGGCACATCCGCATCGCGGTTACCGCGACTGATGAGCGGATCGGTGCGGCGGTGCGCCGCCTCCAGTAGGATCGCCCGTCATAGCCGGGCAATCCGGCTCACCCCGCATAAATTGATAAGGGCTTTTGCCGAGGCAGACCGCGAGTGGAGCGAGCTGATCGATGAGCATGACCTCCATGGTCGTACTCGGGCTGAGCATCGCCACCGTCCTTCTGCTGCTTGGGGCCTTTCTGGCCACCATGCGGCAGGACAGGAAGGGCCGTACGAGCGCGCCGCCGGTCGAGGTCGCTCCCATCGAGACCCCGCTGCCGGCGCCTGTGAGCGCGCCCGGGCATGCTGGCACCGACTACACCGACCCTCGCACGATCCGGGTCGGCGACCGGATCGAGGTGCACGGGTCTCCCCGTAGAGTGCTCGGCGCCCTGTTCGTCTCCTGGCAGGGGCAGCAGTGGGTCGAATACCTCCTCCGCGACAGCTCCCGCCGCTTCCAGTGGCTCTCGGTGGCGGCGCACGAGGGTGATTCGCCGCATCTGGAGGTCCAGCTCTGGACGGACGTGCCCACGCAGGGGATGGTCCCGGCCAAGAGCATGCTGATCATGGAGGGCGTGGAGTTCTCCCCGATCGAGCGGGGCACGGCGGCGTTCCGGAGCGAGGGCGACACCGGCCATCCTGACCGGGGCCTGCTGGACTTCGCGGACTATCGCGCCTCGGACGGGCGGCTGCTGTCGTTCGAACGCATCCAGGGCCAGTCGTGGACGGCCAGTTACGCCCAGCCCCTGCCGCCCGGCTCCATCACCATCGTCCGCCGGGCCTCCTAGGAGAGCTCGACCTCCTTGGTGCCGGCCTTGCCGCCGGTCTGCCAGTTCTTGAGCGTCATGTCGTTCTTCCACGTCGCCCCCGAGTACCCGACCTGGCGCAGCGCGTACTTCTGGGCGTGGGACACCGACCAGGCGGCGATCAGCCAGCCGCGCCGCTCCGAGGTGACGGCCGTGCTGCCGAGCGCCCTGGCCAGCTGCTTGCGGGCCTCGGCGGTACGGGGCTGCGGCGCCGGGGTCTTCTTGCCCGGCGGATACCAGCAGTGGACGGCGCGCGGGACACGCCCGGAGAAGGCGGCGGCCAGGAGTTTGGCCTCTTCCTCGTGCTGCGCGTACGCGTAGCCGCCCGCCGAGCGCTGCACCGCCTGGGCGGCTTCGGCCACCGGGATCTTGCGGTAGTTCTTGACCTTGACCAGCGCGGCGAAGAACTTGTTCGTGGCGTAGACGGGGTCCATGAGCTGCTTCTCGGTGCCCCAGCCCTGCGACTCCCGCTGCTGGAACACGCCCACCGAGTCGCGGTCGCCGTATTCGAGGTTGTAGATCTTGGATTCCTGCAGCGCCGTGGCGTACGCGATCACGAGGGCACGCTCGGGCAGCCGGCGGCGGGCCGCGACGGCCGCGATGGTGGCGGAGATCTCGGCCTGCTCGACGTCGAGCCAGCGCTCGCCGAGCGGGGTGCGCACGTCGCAGTGCGCCTTCTCCGGCACCGCCAGTTGCTTGGTCTTCTTCAGCAGATGGAACAGGCCCACGGAGATGGCCACGGCGAGCACGACGACGATGATCGCGATGGTGATGACTCCACGGGAGAAGCGCAGGCGCACCCTGAAGAACCTACCCGCGACGGATAAGCTCCGTGGCCATGAGTGACGTGAGCACCACCTCGCCGATTTCCCCGGTGGTGGACGAGTTGTGGGAGCGCCGGGCGGAGCTGTCGCCGGCCGACGCCGAGGCGCGCCGACTGATCGTCGGCGCCGTCGACCTGCTCGACAGGGGCGAGGCCAGGGCCGCGCGCCTGGAGGGTGGCGAGGTGGTCGTGGACGAACGCGCCAAACGGGCCATCCTGCTCAGCTTCAAGGTGCTCGGCATGGCTCGCTCGCAGGTGGGCGACTTCCAGCACCACGACCGGGTCCCGCTCAAGAGCTCGCTCGACGGCGTGCGCGTGGTGCCCGGCGCGATCGCCCGCTGGGGCTCGTACCTGGCGCCCGGGGTGGTGCTGATGCCGTCGTTCACGAACATCGGCGCGTACGTGGACGAGGGGACCATGGTGGACACCTGGGCCACCGTCGGCTCGTGCGCGCAGATCGGCAAGAACGTCCACCTGTCGGGCGGGGCGGGCATCGGCGGCGTGCTGGAGCCGCCCAACGCCGTGCCGGTCGTCGTCGGGGACGGCGCGCTGATCGGCAGCCGGGCGATGATCGTCGAAGGCGCCCGCGTGGGCGAGGGCGCGGTCGTCGGAGCAGGCACGATCCTGTCCGGCTCGATCCCGGTGATCGACGTGCAGACCGGAGAGGAGCTGGCCCGTGGCCGCATCCCCGCGTGGTGCGTGGCCGTCGGCGGCACCCGGCAGAAGGAGTTCCCCGGCGGCACGTTCGGCCTGCCGTGCGTGCTGGTGCTCAAGCGCCTGGAGCCGGGTCAGCGACACGACAAGGCGGCGCTCAACGACGTGCTGCGCGAACACGGAGTGAACACCTGATGCTTGATCTCACACAGGACGTACGCGCCCTGACCGCGGCGATCGTGGACATCGAGTCGGTGAGCGGCGATGAGCGGGCGCTGGCCGACGCGGTCGAGCGGGCGCTGTCCGCGTTGCCGCACCTGAAGGTCGACAGGTCGGGCGAGACGGTCGTGGCCCGCACCGATCTGGGCAGGTCCGAGCGGGTGCTGATCGCCGGGCACCTCGACACCGTCCCCGTCGCCGGCAACCTGCCCAGCCGGGTGGAGGGCGACCTGCTCCACGGGTGCGGCACGTCCGACATGAAGGCCGGCGTGGCGGTCGCGCTCAAGCTGGCGGCCACGGTCCCCGCTCCCAACAAGGACGTCACGTACGTCTTCTACGACTGCGAGGAGGTCGAGGCCGAGCGCAACGGCCTCAACCGCGTGGCCAGGGACCACCCCGACTGGCTGGCGGCCGACTTCGCGGTGCTCATGGAGCCGACCGACGGCGCGATCGAGGGCGGCTGCCAGGGCACGCTGCGCGCCGAGGTCACCGTCAGGGGCAAGCGGGCCCACAGCGCCAGGTCGTGGTTCGGGGTCAACGCCATTCACGGGATCGAGCCGGTCCTGGCCAGGCTGAACGCGTACGAGGCGCGGCTGCCGGTGGTCGACGGCCTCGAATACCACGAGGGCCTGAACGCGGTCGGCGTCCGGGGCGGGGTCGCGGGCAACGTCATCCCCGACCTGTGCGTGGTGTCGGTCAACTACCGGTTCGCGCCCGATCTGACCATCGAGCAGGCGCAGGAGCACGTACGCGAGGTCTTCGACGGGTTCGAGGTGAGCTTCGTCGACGCCGCGCCCGGGGCCAGGCCGGGGCTGACGCATCCGGTGGCGGCGGCCTTCGCCGCGGCCGTCGGCGGCACGCCGCGCGCCAAGCTGGGCTGGACGGACGTCGCCCGCTTCTCCGCGCTGGGGGTGCCCGCCGTGAACTACGGTCCCGGGGATCCGAACCTGGCGCACCAGCAGGGCGAGTACGTGTCACTGTCGAAGATCGTCGAGAGCGAGCGGGCCATGCTCGACTGGCTCACAACATGAAAGTGGCCTTCCTCGCCGGCCATTTGGCGGGGAAGACCACTTTCAGTCCCGAGCAGCACCCTCGTGCAGTTAGACGCAAGGGGGTCGAAATCCGGTTCCCTGGTTTTCCGAAGATTTTTTAGGACCTGGGTTCACCGGTCTGACCTGCGCTGTTCGCGCTCAGGACGCCCATCTCGCCCGAAGAGGGCTAGCGTGACCACCATGGAACAGTCACGTCCTGAACGCCGTCAGGGCCAGGCGGTCGTACGCGGCCGCCTGGTGCCCAGCTCCACGCACGACCAGCGCCTGCTCGCCCGCCAGGGGCCGTCCGACTGGGTCCACATGGACCCGTGGCGGGTGCTGCGGATCCAGGCCGAGTTCGTGGAGGGGTTCGGCCAGCTCGCCGAGCTGCCGCCGGCGGTCACGGTCTTCGGCTCCGCCCGCACCGCCGACGGGACGCCCGACTACCAGCAGGGCCGCGCGCTTGGCCAGGCGCTGGCCGAGGCGGGCTACGCGGTGATCACCGGCGGCGGCCCGGGCGTCATGGAGGCCGCCAACCGGGGCGCGAGCGAGGTGGACGGCGCGATGTCGGTCGGGCTCGGCATCGAGCTCCCGTTCGAGCAGCGCATGAACGACTATGTCGACCTCGGCATCGAGTTCCGCTACTTCTTCGTGCGCAAGACGATGTTCGTCAAGTACTCGTGCGGCTTCATCGCCCTGCCCGGCGGCTTCGGCACGCTGGACGAGCTGTTCGAGGCGCTGACGCTGGTGCAGACCCGAAAGGTGACCTCCTTCCCCGTGGTCCTGATGGGCTCGGAGTTCTGGGGCGGGCTGCTCGAGTGGGTCAAGGGCACCCTGCTCGGCACCGGCAAGATCGCCCCCCAGGACCTCGACCTGATCACCGTCACCGACGACGTGGACGAGGCCGTGCGCATCATCGTGGACTCCGACCTGGCCCGCTCCAAGCAGCGCGAAGAGGAGCTGGAGGCCGCCGCGGCCCAGTACGCCGAGCCCCAATAGGCTTCCTGAATGTGAATATCTGCGTCTATTGCGCCTCCAGCCTGAACATCGACAAGAAGTACATCGACCTGGCCGGAAACGTGGGCGCCGAGCTCGCCAAACGGGGCCACACCCTGGTGAGCGGCGGCGCCACGGTCTCCTGCATGGGCGCGGTCGGCTCGGCCGTCCGCGCGGGCGGCGGCCGTACGATCGGCGTGATCCCGCAGGTGCTGGTGGACATCGAGGTCGCGGACGAGGAGTCGGACGAGCTGATCGTCACCACCGACATGCGCGAGCGCAAGGGGATCATGGACGCCCGCTCGGACGCGTTCCTCGTGCTGCCCGGCGGCATCGGCACGCTTGAGGAGCTGTTCGAGATCTGGACCGCGCGGGTGCTCGGCATCCACGACCGTCCCCTGGTGATCCTCGACCCCTGGGGTCTGTACGACCCGCTCAAGGAGCTCATGAACCACCTGTACGACGAGGGCTTCACCCGGCCCGCCGTCTTCGACGCGATCTCGTGGACCTCCACGGTGGAGGAGGCGTTCGCCCGGCTGGAGGCCCGGACGCAACCCGTCAGGCCCAGCGTCGCCGAACTCGGCGAGGCGACCGGCTGACCAGCCCGCTCACCGCCCGGAGACGCACAGGCTGCGGCAAGTGCGGGACCTCATGCCCCGATGGTATGAGTACGATGCCAATGTGCTGGTCATTCTCGCCATCGCCGCCATCGCCATCTTGGCCTGTGTGGTCTTGGTCTCCCTCGGTAGGGGCGGTGAGCTGACCGAGTTCCCGCCGGATGTGCCGCCTCTCGACCTGCCCGAGCCCGGACAGCTGACGGCGGTCGACTTCATGGCGCTCCAACTGCCGGTCAATCTGGTCGGTTACCACACGGCGAGCGTCGACGAGACCCTGCGCAGGGCCGCCAACGCGATCAGCGCGCGTGACACGCGGATCGCGGTGCTGGAGCAGCGGGTCTCCGAGCTGCTGTCGAGCCGGTTGCACGCGCGCCAGGAGATCTACGCCTCGCCAGGGGTGGGGCTGCGTACCGACCACGCGCCCGAGGCGCCGGCGGTGGCGCGGGAGCTGCCGGAGTCCGGCGATCCCGTGGAGGTGAGCGGCGCCACCGTGTCCTGGGACGAGACGCCGGAGCTGCGGCGCGCGCCGGAGGACCCGGAGTGGCGGATCCCGCCGGGCGACGGCGAGCCGGCCCCCGAGGCCGCATCGGACGAGCAGCCGGACCCGGACCAGAGGGCCGCGGCGGACGCGGCCGAGCCCGCCGCCGCGGAGATCTCCGAGGCCGAAATTCCTGAGACCGGCGCCGCAGCGGCCGAGGAAGCCGCCGCTGCCGAGCAGTCCGACGAGAAGCCGGACGAGAACCCCGACGAGACCGTCGAAACCGCCGAGGGCGACCACGAGGTCGCCGAGCCCGTGCACGACGCGGAGACCACGCGGGCGGCGCAGGGCAAGGACGGGGACGGGCGCCCGTGACCGAGCAGATCCGGTGCTCCTGGACGGGCATGGCGGGCAACCCGGCCTACATCGCCTACCACGACGACGAGTGGGGCCGCCCGCTCAGAGGCGACGACGCGGTCTTCGAGCGCGTGGCCCTGGAGGCGTTCCAATCGGGCCTGTCGTGGCTGACGATCCTGCGCAAGCGGGAGAACTTCCGCGCGGCCTTCGACCGGTTCTCGATCGTCAAGGTGGCCGCGTACACCGAGCAGGACGTGGAGCGCCTGCTCGGCGACGAGGGCATCGTGCGCAACCGGGCCAAGATCGAGGCCGTGATCGGCAACGCCAGGGCCGCCATGGACCTCTCCGAGGGCCTGTCGGAGCTGGTGTGGCGCTACGCCGACCCCGACGCGCCCGTGCCGAGGAGCATGGCCGACGTGCCCGCCGTCACGCCCGGCTCCAAGGCGATGGCCAAGGAGCTGAAGAAGCACGGCTTCAGGTTCGTGGGGCCGACCACGGCCTACGCGTTGATGCAGGCCATCGGCCTGGTCAACGACCACATCGAGGGCTGCGTGGCCCGTTCGCGCTGAGCTCGAAGGTGTGGGTCGCGCCGAGTGACCCGCCGAGCTCGACGGTCACGGCGGCCGTCCCCCCGTTCCGCGCCGTGACGGTGTCGTCGGCCCTGACGAGCCCGCCCAGCGGTTGGCCGAACCCGATCGTCACGGCGTCCACCGTCCGGCTCGGGTCGGCCACCGCCACGGCCACCCGCCCGCCGGCGCGCCGCACGATCACCACGCACGGCGCGTCGGCCGTGATCCCCCCGACGGTCCCGGCCGTCCAGAACACGGCCGCGAGCAGCCCCCGCGCCCGCACGGCCTGCAGCTCGCCGGTGTTGGCGGCCACCCGCACGGGACGCCGCGCCCGGTACCTGCGCGTCCACTCGCGCGCCGCGCCCGGCAGCACCGTGTACGCGTAGGAGGCGTTCACGGGGTCGACGCCGTGGTCGATCCACAGGCTCGCGTAGCGCCGCGTGACGGGCTCGACCGCGCCGCCGGTGTCGTCGCCCGCGTTGATGTCGCGCCACCTGCCCGTACGCGTCTCCACGGCGCACTGAGCGCCGTCCAGCACGTAGCCGGCGACCCCGGGCAGGTGCGCCCAGCCGTCGCCGACGTGCGGCAGCGCCTCCGTGGCCCGGTTCTCCACCACGGTCACGACCCCGCGCCCGTCGGAGCCGGTGATGCCGCTGCCGAGCGCCACCACGGCCGAGTCGAGGAAGAACCACGACTTGCGCGCCCGCAGGCTCGCGCCCTCGCTCGTCAGCTCCATGACGGCGGCCCCGTACCGGCCGTCGAGCACCGCGCCGCCGGCCCACGCGCCGGGCGGGCAGTGGGCGCGGAAGGAGAGGTCCGCGCGCTCGCGGTCGTCGACGGTGGTCCCGGGCAGCCGGTACGGGTCCACCGTCGGCCAGAAGTCCTCGCCGAACTGGCCCAGGTCGCTCGTGTAGAGGTAGGTCATGCCGTCGCCGGTGTACCAGCCGTGCAGGTTCTCCCGGTTGATCGCCTCGTACGCGGCGATCCGGCGCGACGAGAGGCTGAGCGCGAACGACCAGGTGGGTCGCCGGTGCACGACCCGGTCCATCGAGGGGAACACGAAGTGCCCGACGGCCCCGGGCGCGGCCTCGACGCTCTCGTCGCGCAGCACCGCGACCGCCCGCCGGGTCTCCGGCACGTCCGCGTGCTCCAGGTAGGGGCGGGCCCTGCCGCGCTCGATCCACCCCTTGGCCAGCTCCTCGAACCGGCCGGAGTACGGCTCGGGCGCGCTCCGGGCCAGCAGCAGGACGGCGCCGATCAGGCCGTGGCCGGCCACGGCGTCGGAGAACGCCTGCCGCGTGGCCGCCCGCCCCCTGACCGTGTCCATCAGCAGCCCGTCGTGGACGAACGGCGCGTACGACCGCTCGACCGCGGCCAGGAGCACGGGCAGGCCCGGATCGCGGACCTGCCACGGGGATCCGCCGAGGAGCGCGAGCGCCTCGGCGACCGCGACGATCAGCGACAGGCCGTAGGAGCCGGTGTACGCGACGCACTCGTGCTGGATGAACGACCCGTCGCGGTAGAAGCCGTCGCCGGACTCGACATGGCGGAACACGCTCCTGAGCCCGCCGTCGCGCACGTCCGACAGGCCGTCGCGGGCCAGCGCCAGCTTGTCGGCGCTGCGCCCCGCGATGCCGCGGAAGGCGACGATGGAGGCCTTGTCGGCCCGGTTGGCGCCGCTCTCGCCCGCCTGCGGGTTGCCGGTCCGGTGGTCGGCGTCCGGGCAGAACCGGTCGACGACCGCCAGGTAGGCGTCCAGCCTGGCGGCGCCGAGCCGGTCCCCGAGCAGCACGCACAACCGGCTCAGGTGCGCGGGCGTGCCGATCTCCCAGAACCACCAGTTGCCCGTCTCGGGCAGCCGCTCGTTGTAGTGCCGCTCGTGGAGCACGTCGAGCGCGTCCACCACCCGTGCCGCGACGGCGTCGTCGCCGTGCTGGGCGGTGCCCGGCGTGGCCCACGCCGTGGCGATCCGCCGGAGGCGGCCGTAGCTGCCCGTGACGTTGCCGGGGTGGCCGGCCGGCGGCAGGTCCGGCCAGAGCGATCCGGGCGCCATCGAGGCCAGCAGGTCTCCGGCGGTCCCGCTCAGCCTGGCCAGCGGCCCGGCGTAGACCGGATCGGACACGTCGATCCCGCCGCCGGTGAGCAGGCCGAGTGCGCTCGCCCGGAGAACGTCGAACGCGGCGGCTGGGGGCAGGCTTCCGCCGGCGGCGCCCTCCTGCGCGGCCGGGTCCTGTGCCGGCGTCGCTCGCCGCGGAACGTCGTCGTGTGCCGGCGTCACTCGGCGCAGAGCGTCGTCGTGTGCCGGCGTCACTCGGCGCAGAGCGTCGTCCTGTGCCGGCGTCACTCGGCGCGGAACGTCGGGCGTTCCTTGGCGAGGAAGGCGCGGGTGGCGTTCAGGTGATCCAGGGTGGCGGCGCATTCGTCCTGGAGGTCGGCCTCCATGGCGAGCGAGTCGGGCAGCGAGTGGGTCGCGGCGTAGGCCAGCGCCCGCTTGGTGGCGGCATAGGCGAGGGTCGGGCCGTGCGCGAGGCGTACGGCCAGCTCGTGGGCGGTCTTCAGCAGGTCGTCGGCGGGCACCACGCGCGTGACCAGGCCCAGCTCCAGCGCGCGGGCCGCGTCGAGCGGCTCGCCGAGCAGCAGCAACTCGGCCGCGCGGCCCTGGCCGACCAGGCGCTGCAGCGTCCACGAGGCGCCCGAGTCGGGCACCAGGCCGATGCCGGCGAACGCCAGCGCGAACTTCGCCTTCTCCGAGGCCACCCGCAGGTCGCAGGCGAAGGCCAGGGACGCGCCCGCGCCCGCGGCGACGCCGTTGACCGCGGCCACCACCGGCTTGGCCATGGTGGTGATCAGCTCCACGATCGGGTTGTAGTGGACGCGGACCGTGTCGGCCAGGCCGCGGCCCGCCTCCAGGTTGTCGGCGTGCTCGCGCAGGTCCTGGCCCGCGCAGAAGGCCCGCCCCGAGCCGGTCAGCAGCACGGCCCTGATCGCGGGGTCGCCCGCCGCGCGGCGCAGCGCGTCGAGGAGCGCGGCCTTGGTCTCGGCGGTCAGCGAGTTCATGGCGTCGGGGCGGTCGAGCGTGATGGTGGCGACCGTGTCGGCCACGTCATAGCGGATCAAAGTAACTCCCTCTCGACGAACGCGGCGGCCGCGGGCAGCAGCCGGGCGGCCTCCTGCTCGAAGTACGCCCTGGCCTTCTCGCCCGGCCAGCCCGCGGGCAGCAGCTCGGGCGGCAGGCCCGGGTCGCGGAACAGGAAGTTGCGCCAGCCGTGCACGAGCCTGCTCCTGGTGGCGAACACCTGGTCGGCCGGTGCTCCCTCGGGCAGCGTGCTGATCAGCGTGACAGCCTCGGCGAGCCAGTGCTCGTACGCCTCGCCGATGGCGGTCAGATCCCAGGCCCTGGCCACCAGCTCCCGCGGGTCGCCCTCCAGCGCCGAGTCGAACCTGTCGGCCCGCACCCCCTCGCTGTCGAGCAGGTTGTCCAGCTCGATCGATGATCGTGGACCGATCCACGTCGTCTCCGACAAGGCCGCGTATCCGAGGAACGCGAGGTCGGCCCTGAGCCGCTCCCTGCGCGGCCGCTCCTTCACCGGCGTGAAGACGATCAGGTGCCACCGGCCGTGCCAGGTCAGCGTCCCGGCTCGGTAAATTCTGAGCGCGGCCTCGTCCAGGCGCCTGACGCATTTCGGCGTCAGTCCGTAGCCGGCTCCCTGCGGGAGTTTCGCCGGCCGCAGCCACCCCTGCCGCACCATTCGCGACACTGCGGTGCGGACGGCGGGAGGGGCTATTTCCAGGGGTTTCATGAGCCTTACGAGCGAGGCGACGGACGCCTGTCCACCGCGCGAGCGCAGGTGGTCTCCATAGAGATCGAACAGAGCGGCGCGAGCGTGCACGAAGTCCAGTTTGGACGTCATCGCACGGCACGACAACGCATTCTGGGAGGAGATCGTTACCCATGAGCGCTCTCGATGCGGGAGAATAGGACATCACAGAAGACGTGAATGCGCCGACCACCCCCACGGGCGGTCGGAAATCGCGGGCCGCGGGAGCCCAAGGCAGGAAGGGATGCACGCATGGCGGCGATGAAGCCGCGGACCGGCGATGGTCCGCTCGAGGTCACCAAGGAAGGGCGCGGCATTGTCATGCGGGTCCCCCTGGAAGGTGGCGGCCGGCTCGTCGTGGAGATTTCCGCCGACGAGGCGAAGGCGCTCGGCGAGGCGTTGAAGAACGTCGTCGGCTGAGAGCTCCCGAAAGACCACCTGTTCCACGACCCTGGCGTAATCCGGCGCCAGGGTCGCTGACGTTCGAGGAGAGAATCCGTGCCCATCGAGACCACTGCGTCGGTGGTCGCCCAGGTTCCCGACGGAGCCGAGCTGCTGGCCGTCCCCTTTGACTCCGCCCTCAGCCCCGAGGTCGAGCTGCACCTGCCGGTGTCCGACCTGCTGGCCCACTACGAGGCCAAGGGGGAGGCGGGGGAGATCGTCGAGGTTCCCGTGGCACGGGCCGGCGGTGTCGGCCGCGTCCTGTTCTACGGAGTGGGCGACGGCTCGCCGCGTGCCCTGCGCAAGGCCGGCGCCGCGCTCACTCGCAGAGCCAAGGGCAGGGACACGCTGACCGTGGTCGCGCCCGAGGGCGACGTGGCGGCGTTCGCCGAGGCGGCGCTGCTCGCGGCGTACTCGTTCAAGATCGGCAACGGGGGCAAGAAGCCGGTGCGGGCGCTGGCCTTCGCGGGCGCGGACGCGGCGCAGGTGCGGCGCGCGCAGGTCGTGGCGCAGGCGGTGGCGCTCGCCCGCGACCTGGCCAACACCCCCTCCTCCGTCAAGAACCCCGCGTGGCTGGCCGAGCGGGCCGCCGAGGTCGGGGTGCCCGCGCGGATCTGGGACGAGGAGCAGCTGCAGGCCGACGGGTTCGGCGGCATCCTCGCCGTCGGCAGGGGCTCGGCCAGCGCGCCCCGGCTCATCCAGCTCTCCTACACCCCCGCCGAGCCCACCGACCGGCACGTGGTGCTGGTGGGCAAGGGCATCACGTTCGACTCGGGCGGGCTGTCGCTCAAGCCCAACGAGAACATGAAGACCCAGAAGACCGACATGGCGGGCGGCGCGGTGGTCATCGCCGTGCTCGGCGCGCTGGCCGAGCTGGGCGCGCCCGTACGGGTGACCGGGCTGGTCGCCGCCGCCGAGAACATGCCCTCGGGCACGGCGCAGCGGCCCAGCGACGTGATCAAGCATTACGGCGGGCGCACGGTCGAGGTGCTCAACACCGACGCCGAGGGCCGCCTGGTGCTGGCCGACGCACTCGCCTACGCCGACGCCGTCCTCGACCCCGACGAGATCGTGGACATCGCCACCCTCACCGGGGCGATCACGGTGGCGCTCGGCCGCAACGTCGGCGCCGTCTACGCCTCCGACGACGCGCTGGCCAAGCGCCTCCTGGACGCCGGCCAGGAGAGCGACGACCGGCTGTGGCGGATGCCGCTGATCGAGGACTACGCGCCCGCGCTGGAGTCGTCGATCGCCGACCTGGCCAACGTCGAGGCCGGATCCAGGTTCGGGGCCGGGTCGATCACGGCGGCGCTGTTCCTGCGGGAGTTCGCGGGGCGGCGGCCGTGGGCGCACCTCGACATCGCCGGCGTCGGGCGCAGCACGGTCGACGAGGGCACCCTGACCAAGGGCGCCACGGGATTCGGCGTCCGCCTCCTGCTGGAGTGGCTCACCCGCGCCTGACCCGCTCTCCCGCGACCGGCCGACTCATCGGGCCCGGCCCGCTCTCCCGCGACCGGCCGGCTGACCGGGCCTGGCCGGCTCGGGTGGGTCCCGGGCGGCTCGGGCGGGCGGCGCTCCGGCGGGCCGGCCCGACGGCGGCTAGTCGGCGATCTTGATGGCGGCCAGCAGGCCGTCGCCCAGCGGCATGAGCACCGAGCGCAGGCGGTCGTCCGACTGCACCAGCTTGCCCACCTCGCGCAGCGCCACCGTGTCGGTGTCGCGTTGCGCGGGGTCGGCCACCCGGTTGTGCCACAGCATGTTGCCGAAGGCCACGATGCCGCCCACGCGCAGCAGGCGGACCGCCTCGGCGAGGTAGTCGGCGTACTCGTGCTTCGCGCCGTCGGCGAACACCATGTCGTAGCCGCCGTCCGACAGCCGCGGCAGCACGTCGAGCGCCCGGCCCGAGATGAGCCGCACCCGCCCGCCGGAGAAGCCCGCCTCCGCGAATGCCTGCCTGGCCAGCCGCTGGTGCTCGGGCTCGACGTCCACGCTCGTGAGCGTCCCGTCCGTACGCATGCCGCGCAGCAGCCACAGGCCCGAGACACCGCAGCCCGTGCCGATCTCTACGACCGACTTGGCGTTGACGGCGGTGGCGAGGAAGCACAGTGCCGCCCCGCCGCCGGGAAGGATGGGTGTGGCCCCCATCTCCAGCCCGCGCTGTCGCGCCGTGTGCAGGAGCTCATCTTCCTGATGGAACTGCTCCGCATAGGCCAGAGTGGCCTCCACCGGGTTGGTCATCGGCCGCCTCCCCCCACTTTCGTGCGATTGGTCCACGAGATTGGCACCGATCGCAGCCTAGGGGAGACACGCCAGGACGGGAACTCAGGAGGGACCTAAGGCGTTGCAGGTTTAAACGGGCTTTGCCGGTCCGGAAGGCAGGCAGTGCGCACGAAGGGACGAAACCAGGCACTATGGCGGTAGCGGTGGTCCCAAAGAGAGGAGTTCTGGTGGACGAAAGCGACCACCAGGCGGATACTCCCGTGTCGTCTGACTGGACACCTCCCACATGGGAGGAAGTGGTGCGGACTCACTCCGCACGCGTGTATCGGCTGGCATACCGGCTGACCGGCAATGTCCACGACGCGGAAGACCTCACCCAGGAGGTCTTCGTCCGCGTCTTCAGGTCGCTGTCGAGCTACACCCCCGGCACGTTCGAGGGGTGGCTGCACCGGATCACGACGAACCTGTTCCTCGACATGGCGCGCCGCAAGCAGCGCATCAGGTTCGAGGGGCTGGCCGACGACGCCGCCGAGCGGCTGCGCGGCCGTGAGCCGTCCCCGGCGCAGGCGTTCGACGACGCCCACCTGGAGCCCGACATCCAGGCCGCCCTCGACGCGCTCGCCCCCGAGTTCCGGGCCGCGATCGTGCTGTGTGACATCGAGGGCCTTTCTTACGAGGAGATCGCGGCCACGCTCGGCGTCAAGCTGGGTACGGTCCGAAGCCGTATTCACCGTGGCCGGGCGCAGTTGCGGGAGGCACTCGATCATCGAGC
Organism: Nonomuraea sp. JJY05; assembly: GCF_043496855.1. Taxonomy (NCBI): domain Bacteria; kingdom Bacillati; phylum Actinomycetota; class Actinomycetes; order Streptosporangiales; family Streptosporangiaceae; genus Nonomuraea; species Nonomuraea sp. JJY05. The sequence goes on along the minus strand of NZ_JBIEIS010000019.1, from coordinate 95,649 downwards.
CCCCCGTAATTCTCAACTCCCCCCGACCGTGATCCGTGGGGAGGAATTCTGATGGCTCATCTTGGAGAACGCGTTTCCGCGCTCGTGGACGGCGAGCTCAACCACACCGAACGCGAGCGCGCGCTGGCTCATCTGACCTTCTGCGCCGACTGCCGGCAAGAGGTCGAGTCGATGCGGGCGCTGAAGACGCGCCTGCGCTCCCTGGACGGGCCGGCCATGCCGGCCGACCTGACGATGTCCCTGCTCCGGATGGCGGAGCCGGGCGGCCCGCTGCCTCCGAGGGAGCGCCCTTTTCCGTCCCGCACGTTCGGCGGGGTGCCCATCCCTGGGCCGCACACCATCGCTCCGCTGGACAACCGCCCGCGGAGGGACGCCACTGGTGGGGCCTCGGGCCCTGGTCGCGGCGGTAGGCGGCGTTCGGCCTACGTGGCCGTAGGGGTGGTGTCCGCGGCCGTCGCGCTCGGCACGTTCTTCGCGGCCACCGGCGTCGGGCAGAACAACCCGGCGCCGCCGGTGGAGCTGTTCCAGCAGCCGCGTACCTCGCCGGCGGGCGCGTCCTCGACAGCCACTCCTTGACCTCGGGTTGACCTCCGGCTATGCCTGGGAGACTTGGACTTGGCGTACTCGGCAGCGCGCTGGGCATACGATCTGGGTTCGGGATTTGTCACAAGCGATTCCTGACAAATGCTTTATGACCCTCGTATGCCGCAAGAGCGAGGATTGCGGTGGCCGAGCCAAGGAGTGGTGAGACTTAGATGACCGACGAGACGCGCCCCACCGAAGGACGCACGCCGTCGGACTACCCCGAACCACAGGGGCGGCCGGACTTCCTGCCCGCGGACGACTCGCCCGACCAGGCCGGCCGGCTGCCTGAGCCGCCCGCCTCTTTCGGCACCTCTTGGGGCGACCCCTCGGGTCGCCCCTCTCCGGGGGTCCCCCCGTACGGTGGCCCGGCTTCCGGCGCTCCCACCTTCACCAGCCCCTCGTTCGGCTCCCCGACCTCCTACGAGAGCCCCTCGTACGGTCACGAGGGCAGCGGCCCGTCGTTCGGAGCCTCCTCCTACGACGGCGGCGCCGCGTTCGGCAGCCCTTCCTACGACAGCACGGGCCCCTCCTACAGCACGGGCCCCTCCTACGGGAGCGGTCCGTCGTTCACAGGCAGCGGGTCGTACGGCGCCGGGCCGGACAACGGCACGCGTGCCTACGAGAGCCCGCTGTTCGGCAACCCGTCCCCGTCCGGTCCCACCGGCGGCAACACGCCGCCGCCACCGCCGCCGCCCCGACAGGCGCTCCCCATGGGCGCGGGCTGGGCGCCACCGCCTCCCGGCCAGGACGCGGGCGCCGCTGGGGGCAGGCGCGGGCCGGGCACGGCCCTGCTCGTCTCGACCGCCGTGGCCATCGCCCTGGTGGCCTCGCTGCTCGGCAGCGTCGGCACGTACCTGCTGACCAAGCCGAGTGACGGCAACGACCCCGGCTACAGCCTGGGCCCCCTGCCGACCGGCGCCGCCACCAACCGGGAGCCCGGATCGGTGGCGGGCGTGGCCGCGCGGGTGCTGCCCAGCGTGGTCTCGATCGAGGCCGGCACCACCACCGAGGGCGCGTCCGGGTCCGGCTTCCTGATCAAGAACGGTTACGTGGTGACCAACAACCACGTCGTCGCGCTGGCCGCCAAGGGCGGCGAGATCCGGATCATGTTCAACAACCGCAAGACCACGCCAGGCAAGATCGTGGGCCGCGACCCCGGCTCCGACCTGGCCGTGATCAAGCCGGAGGACACGTTCGGGACGCCGGAGATCACCCTCGGCAACTCCGACCAGGTCGTGGTCGGCGACCCGGTCATCGCGATCGGCTCCCCGCTGGGCCTCACGGGCACGGTGACGACGGGCATCGTCAGCTCGCTCAACCGCCCGGTCATCGCGGGCGACGAGGCGGGCTCCGGCACGGAGGAGCCCGCCTACATCAGCGCCATCCAGACGGACGCCGCGATCAACCCGGGCAACTCGGGCGGCCCGCTGGTGAACGGCAAGGGCGAGGTCGTCGGCGTGAACTCGGCCATCGCCACTCTCGGCCGCTCGGTGAACAGCCAGAGCGGCAGCATCGGCCTGGGCTTCGCGATCCCCGTCAACCAGACGCGGCGCGTGGCCGAGGAACTGATCACCACCGGCAAGGCCAAGCGGCCCAGGATCGGCATCGTCCTGGACAAGGACTACAAGGGCCAGGGCGTGAAGATCGCGTCGTCGCCCAGCGGCGGCCGCCAGCCGGTGGACGCCAACGGACCGGCGGACAAGGCCGGGCTGAAGGCGGGCGACGTCATCCTGGAGATCGACGGGCTGGCCCTGCAGGACGGGAACGAGCTGATCGCCCTGATCCGCAGCAAGGCCCCGGGCGCCAAGATCACCATCAAGTACCAGCGCGCCGGCCAGGAGCGCACCGCCAGCCTGACCGTCGTCGCCGACGACGAGCCCACCCCGACGCCGTCCTGATCACCCCTCAGCCCGCGCCGCCCTTTGGTCATTCCAGGGGGCAGCGCCTGGCGCGCCGCCTTCGGCATCCGTCCTTGGGTTCTTTACGGCGGCGCGGGTGGTCATCACCCGGGCCGTCTTTGGTGTCCGGCCTTCGGATCCTACGGCCACGCACGGCGGGCACCAGTCGCCGACGTGGGTGACCGACCTTCCAGGGAGACGCTTACCGGCTTCCCCGCCGCGCCGCCGTGACGGACGGTACGACCGGTTGGGTGGTAGACGCGTTGACCTGGGCGGGAGGGGTGTATGTGAGGAATGCCGGTGATATGACCAAGGGGGGACGACCGACCAACCCCCGGGAGCCCTTAGTCTGTGGATAGGCCGGGGTTGTCCTCGGAGGGGTTGGACTGCGGTAGGAGCTCACGGTGTTCGGACTCGGGTGGATGGAGATCGGAGCGCTGATCGTCATCGCGCTGCTCGTCTTCGGTCCCGACAAGCTGCCTCAGGCCGCGTCCCAGGCAGGCAAGACGCTGCGCAACCTGCGCCGGATGGCGAACAACGCGCGTGACGACCTGCGTACCGGGCTGGGCCCGGAGTTCGCCAACTTCGACCCCGCCGACCTCAACCCGAGGAACTTCGTCCGCAAGCACCTGCTCGACGACCTCGAGGACGACTGGAACGACAACAACAGGCCTCGGGAGCTGGAGCCCGCCACGACGGCTCCGTACACGCCCGAGCCGGTGGACGAGCTCGGGTACGGGGAGATTCCCCCTTACGACTCAGAGGCGACCTGACGGGCCGGATGAGGCCCGTGGCCGTCCATACGGCTCGCCGCGTCCCGGACGGCACACGCGGGCTCAAACGGCCCGCCGCCCGCCCCGCGGGTCCACCGGTGCCCATAACCGCTCATATGGCCCCCTGAGGGTCCTCCACGCCCTCTCGGGCGCGCCTCGGTCAACGCATTCACCACCCAGCCGATCACGCCTGTCCGTAGTGGTGGCCCGCCGGGGAAGCCGGTAAGCGTCCCCCTGGAAGGTCGGCCACCCACGTCGGCGGGTGGGGCCTGCCGTGCGTAGCCGTAAAGGACCCCGGGGAGGGAAGCGAAAACGGCGCGGGCGCTGACCGCTGCGCGCAGCCGTGAAGGACCCGAGGACAGAAACCAAGGGCGGCGCGGATGGGTATGTCAGGCGGGCGCCGAGCACGGCGCCCGCCTGAAGGAGAGCTAGCGGTTGGGGGAGAGGCCGAGGTGGAGGCCCTTGAGGCTGGTGGAGCGTTTGCTGAGGCCGGAGGCGATCTTGCGGAGCTCGGCCGCCGCCGGGGAGTCGGGCTCTGTCAGGACCAGCGGCTTGCCCTCGTCGCCGCCCTCGCGGAGCCGGAGGTCGATCGGGACCTGGCCCAGGAGCGGGACGCGGGAGCCCAGCGTGCGGGTGAGGGCGTCGGCGACCGTCTGGCCGCCGCCCTCCCCGAACACGGCGATGCGCTCGTCGCAGTGGGGGCACGGCAGCCAGGCCATGTTCTCGATGACGCCGGCGATCTGCTGGTGCGTCTGAGCGGCGATGGACCCCGCCCGCTCGGCCACCTCCGCGGCGGCCATCTGCGGCGTCGTCACGACCAGGATCTCCGCCGTGGGCAGCCGCTGCGCCACCGAGATCGCGATGTCGCCCGTGCCCGGGGGCAGGTCGAGGAGGAGTACGTCGAGGTCGCCCCAGTAGACGTCGGCCAGGAACTGGTGGAGCGCCCGGTCGAGCATCGGCCCGCGCCAGACCACCGGCGTGTTGCCCTCCGGCTTGAACATCCCGACCGAGATGACCTTGATGTCGTGGGCCACCGGCGGCATGATCATGTCTTCGACCTTGGTGGGCCGCTCGGAGGCGCCCAGCATGCGCGGGATGCTGTGGCCGTAGATGTCGGCGTCGACGATGCCGACCTTCATGCCGTTGGAGGCCATCGCGGCGGCCAGGTTGACCGTCACGGACGACTTGCCGACCCCGCCCTTGCCGCTGGCCACCGCGAACACGCGGGTCAGCGAGCCCGGCTGGTTGAACGGGATCTCCTTCTCCGGCCCCCGGTCGCCGCGCAGCTTGGTCTGCAGCTGCTTGCGCTGCTCGGTGCTCATGACATCGAGCTCGATCTGGACGCCCGCCACGCCGTCGAGCTTGGCGACGGCGTTGGTGACGTCGCGGCGGATGGTGTCCTTCAGCGGACAGCCCGCCACGGTGAGGAAGATGCCCACCCGCACCACGCCGTCGGGAGCGATATCGATGCTCTTGACCATGTCGAGGTCCGTGATCGGGCGACGGATCTCGGGGTCGATGACGGTGGCGAGAGCTGCCGTCACCAGTTCCTGGGTAGGTGCCATCGAAGTCTCGGCACGAGGGAGTGCCGTCCCTCCTTTGTCGGTATATGTGTGACAGGCGCAGGACGCCAGTGAGGATGCCCCTCCATGGTATGAACCGGAGGCCTCGCTGAGTTAATCCGTGCTGTTAGATGTCTGTGCAACAACGTCCTAAGGTTACTCCGTGACTCTTCTGCGCGACGAGGGCCTGACCGCCGAGGAGCTGGCGGTCTGGCGGATGCTGCAGCGTGCCCAGGTGCGCATCACCCGGCATCTGGAGGCGGAGCTGCTCGTCGCCCACGATCTGCCACTGGCCTCGTACGAGGTGCTCGTGCAGCTGGCCGAGGCGCCGGAGCGGCGGTTGCGCATGAACGATCTCGCGGGCCGCGTCCTGCTCTCCCGCAGCGGCCTGACCAGGCTCATCGACCGGCTGCAGCGGGACGGGCTGGTGTCGCGGGAGGCCTGCGCGGACGACGCCCGCGGGCTGTTCGCCGTGCTGACGGACGCCGGCGCGGAGCGGCTGGCCGAGGCCACCCCGACCTACCTGCGCGGCGTCCGGAGCCAGTTCCTCGACCTGCTGGGCGCAGAGGAGATCACCCGCGTCCGGGCGATGGTCGCCAAGCTGGACCTCAGCGGCTCTCCTTGAGCTCCTCCGCGAGCCGTCCCAGCTCGGCGCGCAGGTAGTCGCGCGTGGCCAGCTCGTTGAGCGCCAGGCGCAGCCCCGCGATCTCGCGGGTCAGATACTCGATCTCGGCCTGGTTGCGCTCGGCGGTCTCGCGGTCCTGCTCGTACTGGATGCGGTCCCGGTCGCCCTGCCGGTTCTGGGCGAGCAGGATGAGCGGCGCGGCGTAGCTGGCCTGCAGCGACAGCATCAGCGTCAGGAAGATGAACGGGTACGGGTCGAACTTGAGGTTCGGCGGCGCGACCGCGTTCCAGATCACCCAGATCGAGACGACCACGGTCATGTAGACGATGAAGCGCCCGGTGCCGAGGAAGCGGGCGATCTGCTCCGACAGGCGGCCGAACGCCTCCGGGTCGTAGTGCGGCCGCAGCGAGCGGCGCAGGGCCCTGGGCTGGTCAAGCCGTTCGGTCGTCATGGTCGTCGGTCCCCTCACGCCAGTCCTCGGGCAGGATGTGGTCGAGCACGTCGTCCACCGTCACCGCGCCGACGAGCCGGCCCAGCTCGTCGACGACCGGGGCGGCGACGAGGTTGTAGTTGGCCAGGTAGCGGGTGACCGCGCGCAGCGTGAAGTCCGGTCTGATCGGGTCGATCGACGGGTCGATCACGCCGCCGAGCAGCGTCGACGGCGGCTCGCGCAGCAGTCGCTGGAAGTGCGAGACGCCCAGGTACGTGCCCGTCGGCGTCTCGGTGGGCGGCCGGGCCACGTAGACCTGCGCCGCCACGGCGGGCGTGACGTCCTGCTGCCTGATGTGGGCCAGCGCCTCGGCCACCGTGGCGGTGGGGGGCAGGATCACCGGTTCGCTGGTCATCACGCCGCCCGCACTGGTCTCCGGGTAGGTCAGCAGGCGCCGCACGGGGGCGGCCTCCCCGGGCTCCATCAGGGCCAGCAGCTTGGCCGCCTGCTCCTCCGGGAGGTCGTGCAGCAGGTCGGCCGCGTCATCGGGGCCCATCTCCTCCAGCACGTCGGCGGCCCGCTCGGGCTCCAGCGTGCCGAGAATGGAGATCTGGTCGTCGGGCGGAAGCTCTTCGAGCACGTCGGCGAGCCTGACGTCGTTGAGGGCGCGGGCGATCTCGATGCGCCGCTTGCTCGGCAGCTCGTGCAGCGCGCTGGCCATGTCGGCGGCCCGCAGCGACTCGAACGCGGAGATCAGCCCGGCCGCCCCCTGGTCCTTCTGCAGCCTGTCGAACCCGGAGACCTCTTCCCACTCGACGATCCGCGGGTCGCGCCGCCTGCCCTTGTAAAGGGCCACCTGGGTGATCTCCCAGTGGGACGGCTTGATCTCCTCCATGGCCACGTCGTAGACGGTCATGGGCTCGCCCTGGTGCTCGACGGTCAGGTCGAGCATCTCGCCGATCACCAGCGTCTCGGTGGCGCGCTGCTCGAACCTGCGCATGTTGAGCCGCCCGGTGAAGACCACGGCTCCCGTCTCGATACGGCGGACCCGGGTGATGGGCAGGAACACCCTGCGGCGCGGCTGCACCTCCACCACCAGGCCGTGCGCGTTGGGCCGCAGGCCGATGCGCAGGCCGACCACCACGTCCCTGACCCGGCCGATCTGGTCGCCCGCGGGGTCGAAGACCGGGGTGCCCGGCAGCCGGGCCACGAAGATCTTCACGTGGCCAGGCTAACAGTGCTGCCCCGTTGCGCCCCGAACGCCTCCCATGTCAGTATCAAACGTGCTTAACGGTGATTACTGGCCAGGTGGTGGACGATGAGATATGCGGGGCTCGGGCTCGCTTTCGTGTCCTCGTGGTGTTTCGCGTTCTCCGGGCCGATGGCCAAATACCTGATCACCGCCGGCTTGGCGCCGATCGAGGCCGTCTGGACGCGGATGGCGGGCGCGGGGCTCCTGCTGGTGGCCGTGCTGGCCGTGGTGAAGCCGCGGGCACTGCGGATCCCCAGGTCCAGGCTGCCGTTCTTCGGGCTGTATGCGGTGATGGCGGTGGCCGGGGTGCAGACGCTGTATTTCGTGGCGATCACGCGGCTGCCGGTGGGGATCGCGCTGCTGCTGGAGTTCATGGCGCCGGTGATGGTGGTGGCCTGGGTGCGGTTCGTACGGAAGGTACGGCTCGCGCGGGCGGCCTACATCGGGGCGGTCGTCGCGGTCGTGGGCCTCGGGATCGTGGTCGAGGCGTGGCAGGGGATGCGGCTGGACGCGCTGGGCCTGCTGCTCGGCCTGCTGGCCGGGGCGTGCTGCGCCGGATATTTCCTGATGAACGATAGCTTCGGCGACGACGTGGACCCGCTCGGCCTCATCGCCTGGGGAATGACGGGGGCGGCCGTGGTGCTGATCCCGTTCGCCCGGCCATGGGACATCCCGTGGGCGGCCTTCACGGCCACGGTCGCGCCGGACGGCGGCCGGACGCTGCCGGTGCTGGGCGCGTATCTGTGGATGGTGCTGATCGCGACCGTGATCGCGTACATCCTGGGGGTCAACGCCGTGCGGCGGCTGTCGGCCGCGGTGGGGGCCACGGTCGCCTCGCTCGAGGTCATCGGCGGCGCGGTGGTGGCCTGGGCCCTGGTCGGCGAGACGCTGGGCGTCTTCCAGATCGTGGGCGGCCTGCTCGTGCTGTCCGGCGCGCTGCTCGCCCAGACCGCCACGGCGAGCCCCTCGCCGTCACCGGCGGCGGAACCCGACGCTGAGCCCGACGCGAATCCCGTCACCGCCAGGAGGTGACCGTCTGAGACGGCTGGGCGCTTCGCCAGGAGCTGACTCCCTCAGCGGCGGTCGGGGGTGAGGCGCACGACCGTGGAGTCGCGGGCCCAGCGCTCGGTGAGGTGCTCGCTGTCGAGGGCGTTGAGCCGCTCCTTGGCCAGCGCGGCCACGACGTCGCCCGCCGCGGCCTGGTCGACGACCGCGACCGCGGCGTCGAACTCCACCAGCCGGGCGCCGTTGTCCTTGCTGCGCAGCGTGACGTGGACCCGGTCGAGCGCGTCGAGGCCGGGCAGCGCCTGCTCCCCGCCGCCCGTCACCAGGTAGATCGCGCCGTCGTGCCAGGTGTGCCAGGCCAGGCGGGGGCGGTCGAGGGTGAGCCAGAGGATGCCGGACTTCTTGGCGCCCTCCTCGATGGCCGCGATGTCGTCGCTCACAGCTTCGACTGTAGTCCGTCCCGGCCGGGCCAGTAGCGTGTGCGCATGCGCTCACGCCGTTCCGTGCTCGCCGTGCCAGGCAGCAACCCCAGGTTCCTGGAGAAGGCCCAGACCCTGCCCGTCGACGAGGTCTTCCTCGACCTCGAGGACGCCGTCGCGCCGCTGGCCAAGGAGGAGGCGCGCCAGAACATCGTGACCGCGCTCCGCGAGGGCGACTGGTCCGGCAAGACGCGCGTGGTCAGGGTCAACGACCTCACGACGCAGTGGACGTACCGGGACGTGATCGAGGTCGTCGAGGGCGCGGGGGAGTTCCTCGACTGCCTGATCCTGCCCAAGGTGCAGGACCCGACCGAGGTCGTCTGGCTCGACACGCTGCTCACCCAGATCGAGAAGACCATGGGGTACGAGGTGGGCCGCATCGGCATCGAGGCGCAGATCGAGAACGCCCGCGGCCTGGTGAACGCCGACGCCATCGCCGGCTCTTCCAAGCGCCTGGAGACGCTGGTGTTCGGGCCGGCTGACTTCATGGCGTCGATCAACATGCGTACGCTCGTCGTCGGCGAGCAGCCGCCCGGCTACGTCGAGGGCGACGCCTACCACTACATCCTCATGCGGCTGCTCATGGCGGCCAGGACGCACGACCTGCAGGTCATCGACGGGCCCTACCTGCAGATCAAGGACGTCGAGGGCTTCAAACGGGCCGCCAGGAGGTCGGCGGCGCTCGGGTTCGACGGCAAGTGGGTGCTGCATCCCGCCCAGGTGGACGCGGCCAACGAGGTCTACTCGCCGGCGCAGGAGGACTATGACCACGCCGAGCTCATCCTGGAGGCGTACGAGTACTACACCTCGGTCGAGAAGCGCGGCGCGGCCATGCTGGGCGACGAGATGATCGACGAGGCCTCGCGCAAGATGGCGCTCGTCGTGGCGGCCAAGGGGCGGGCCGCCGGGTTGAGGCGTACGAAGAGCTTCACACCTTGAAGCCGATGGCGGTGAAGAACCAGAACGACGACGTCAGCCAGAGCCCGATCAGCGCGGTGAACGCCAGCCCGCCGAGCACCGGCAGCGTCCAGCCGGGCGCGTCGTGCTTGGGTAGGGCCAGCATCTTCGCCGTGAACACGCCGTAGAAGAAGCAGCCGAGCAGCGAGTGCGCGAGCACCCGCGGCACGTCGTACTGCAGGCCCAGGGCGTAGAGGCAGTGGAAGGCGACGGGGATCGTGAGCAGGAACGCGATCCGCCCCGACCAGCGGTGCACGCCGGGCGGGATGGTGATCCCGAGCCTGCCCCACATCGACAGGGCCGAGACGACCTGCACGATCGCGAGCAGGAACGCCCCGGTCGTCAGCCACGCCTTCATCGGCAGCGCGCCGGAGAACCCGGCCACGCCCACGGCGAACCCGGTGGGCGTGTGCACGCGCCCGTAGACGCCGAGCGCGAGCGCCGCCAGGCCGCCGGCCAGCAGCGGCACGAGGAGCGGGGTGAGGCCGCGGGACTGCTGGGGTACGGCGGTCATTGCATCTCCTCGATGAAGCCGTCCACGTCCTCAGGCTGGATCGTGGTGTCGCCGACGGTCACGGGCGCTGTGGGCCGGTCGCCCTGCAACTGGGGGATCGGCACCTGCGTGTCGCCCTCGAACGCGGCGCCGACCTGGGTGTAGCCGCCCTGCGGGTTCTTCAGGACGATCCAGCCCGCCCGCAGCTTGGCGCCCCTGACGATCGCGGTGGCGCGGTAGAGGCCCGACGGCTTGACCACCGTGGACGCCACGAAGGTCCACTTCCTGCCGCCCACCGCGACCGAGCCCCTGGCCCGGCCGCCGCCCAGTTCGGCGGTGACCTTGGCGCTGCCGAGGCCGGTCAGCCGCAGCTCGCCGTCGGACTCGCTGCCCTTGAACCAGGCCTCGGCCTTGCCGTCGCAGAAGTAGCCGACGGCCTTGCCGTCTCTGATCGAGATCGCGATGAGGCCGCCGTTGCCCTTGACGTAGCCTCCGTAGTCCGCCTTCGCGATCTTCTTCGGCTCCGTCCGCTGCGGCGAGGGCGTGGCGTCCGCCTCGGCCTCCGACGAGCGTGATGGAGCCGCGGTGGTTTCACCCGCCGACGGTGCCTCCGCGGCGGTGTTGGCGGCTTCGTCGTTGGCCGCCGGTGTCGCGGTTACGCTGGCGACACCCAGCCCCACGGCGAGCACTGCTCCCGCCGCGAGGGTGATGACAGGTCCCAGCCTTGACATGGACTGCTCCCAGGGTCGAAATGCCGTACGCCTCCGAGCATCCGCCTAAATCGGTGGACCGTCTGTGAACTATTGCGCATCGCGCGGACAGAATGGATGGATGCAGGAAAATCCAGGGCACCAGCCGCCCGTCTACGGCACGCAGCCGCCGGTCTATCCGTATCAGCCGCCGTCCTGGTTCCTGCCGACGCCGAGCGGGGCCCGCTACGACCACCTGGCGCGGAATGCCGCGGCCCGGCCGTGGCGGGCGATAGTGGGCACGCTGGTCGTCGCCACCGGGTTCGTCGTGATCGGCGCGGTGGTGGTGTGGGCCGGCGTGGTGATGTCGCTGCTCCTCGGGATCCCCGCGCCGCTGGAGGCCGAGGGGCAGCTGTTCGGCGATCCGGTGTTCTCGCTGGTCGTGGTGTTGCTGTCGCTCGCGCCCGTGCTGCCCCTCGTGTACGGCACCGCGGCGCTCGTCCAGCGCAGGCGCCCCGGCACGCTCTCGTCGGTGGCCGGGCGGCTGCGCTGGCGCTGGCTGCTGGCCTGCGCGGGCGTGGCGGTGCTGGCCCTGCTGCTGGGTCAGGGCGCGCAGGCGCTCGCGCTGTCGGCGTCCGGCCAGGACGCCGACCTGTTCGGCTGGGCCGGATGGTCCGGTTTCCTGCCCGCGCTCATCGTGATCGTGCTGCTGGTGCCGTTCCAGGCGGCCGCCGAGGAGTACGTCTTCCGCGGCTGGTTCGTGCAGGCGCTCGGGGCGCACGTACGGAATCCGGTCTGGTCCATCGTGCTCGGGTCCGCGCTGTTCATGTCGTTGCACGGGTATTCGTGGGCGGGGCTCGTGGACGTGTTCGGGTTCGGGGTCGTCATGGGCTTTCTCACGGTGCGTACCGGAGGGCTGGAGGCGGCGGTCTCGCTGCACGTGCTGAACAACCTGCTGGCCTTCGGGCAGTCCGCCGCCGCCGGGCATCTGGACGACGCGCTGAACCAGGGGAAGGTGCCGGTGCCGTGGGAGGCGCTGTCCGGAACGGTGGTGCAGCTCGGGGTGTATGCGTTTGGTGTGTTGTATCTAGCCAAAAAACAGTCAGTTAAGACTATTTCTGAATAAATCGGTCGTGGGGTGCCGGGAATCTCGCTAGAGAGGTCTCGCTATTCCGGCTGAGTCATGCTGGTCTGGACCTGTGGAACGGACCAGCGTCGCCGCTCCACCCGTACGACGTTCGACTCCATAGGAGGTACGGCGCGTGGCCCCCGGCCCCAGCGAACCGCCACGGCGACCGCCGGATGACGACGAACCTCGTCCCGAGGGCGCCTCTGAACCGCATTCCTCCGAAGAGCCGAGGATCAGCCATTCGCCGCCGGGTCCCACCGACGATCGGGCCAGGGGCTTACCGCTGACCTCGCCCTGGGGCATGCCGCCGTTCGCCGCCCCCATCCCGGATGACGAGCCGCAGGAGCCGCCCAAGGGGCGCCGTCCGTACAGCTCGCCGACGGCCGAGCCGGAGGTCGAGCCGCGCCGCCGCCCCCGTCGCGTCGTCAACCGCCCGGACAAGCTCGTCGCGGGCGCCCCGCTCCACCCGCCGCAGGAGGCGCCCGAACGGCCCGAGCCGGACGAGGAGGCCGCGCCCGCCCCCGAGCGGTCGTCCCGGCCCGCGCCGCCGTACCGGCTGGTTTATCCCCTCCCGGAACGCGTCGAGGCCATGCCGGTGGAGGAGCCGGCCGGCTACGACGAGATCTCCGAGGTCCCCGAGGCCCCCGAGGCTCCGGAACGGGAGGACGGGCAGGACGGCGAGCCCGAGGTGCGGCGCGTCGGGCGCCCGCCGGCGGGCCGCCCCACGAGGCCGGACCTCCTGGTCGCCACGGACGCGGCTCGCCCGCAGGGGTCGAGCGGCCGGCACCACAGAGGCCCGGCCCCCGCCGCCGTGCGCAGGTCCAGCCCTGTACGCCGCCGCAACAGGTCCACGCCCGTCGCCCTGACCCTGGCCGTGGCGATCCTGGTGGCAGCGGGCGTGCTCGTGTGGCAGTGGACCTCGGACGAGGCCCCTGGGCTGCGGCTGGAGGCGGGCACGGGGCGCTCGGGCGACGAGCTGTTCACCGTGCCGGCCGCGGGCGAGGGCGCCAACCAGAAGCTCAACGACATGACGTCCGTGGGCCGCGCGGTCGTGGCGGTCGGCAGCGACACGACGAGCCCGACCCCGCGCCCGCTCTTCCTGTTCTCGCCGGACGGCGGCAAGACCTGGCAGCTCGGCCAGGTGAACGGCGCCTCCACTCCCACGGTCCAGCGGGTGGTCGGCGGCGCCGGGCGCTGGCTGGCCAGCGGCGGCGACGGCGTCTCCGGCGAACGCGGCCTGTGGACCAGCACCGACGGGTTCAGCTGGACGGCCGTGGAGGCGGCGGGGCTGGCCGCGTTCAGGTCGGGTGACCAGATCAACGACATCGCGAGGACCGCGTCCGGTTTCGTGGCCGTGGGGCGCACGACGGGGGACGACGGCGGCATGGGTCCCGCGGCCTGGCGCTCCGCCGACGGCCGGACCTGGGAGCGGGTCGAGACCAGGGAGCTGGAGGTACGCGAGATCAAGGCGGTGGTCGCCAAGGGCGACACGGTCGTCGCCATCGGAGACCCCGCGGTCGGCGAGGGATCGCGGGTGCTCCGATCGGCGGACGGCGGGCGGGACTGGCAGGCGACCGGGTTCCAGCTGCCCGAGGCCACGCCGCGCACCGGGACGCTGGCCGTCTCGCCCAAGAGGTTCGTGCTGGTGCCGACGCGGCATCCCACGTTCACGGGCGACGTACGCGTCTACTGCTCGCCGACCGGGGCCCAGTGGTCGCAGTGCGGCTCCATCGGCGGCCTGAGCGGCGAGAGCGCCGGCGTGGAGTCGTTGATCTCCTACCCCTCGGGCATCGCGGCGGTCACGCAGGCCGGTCTCGGCCGCTACTCGGTGCTGACCAGCACCGACGGGCGCTCGTGGAGCAAGCGGGCCGACCTCGGCAACCTGCCGGGGGCGACGCTGCGCGGGTTCACGATCGCCGAGGGCGGCACCCTCTTCGCCGGCGGCGACCAGGCGGTGTCCGACGTCGACAACCAGCTCGTGCTCATGGCCGCGCCCCCGCGCGGCGACGCCTCGCGCGTCCAGCTCGGCCAGGTCGAGGGCCTGACCAGGATCGCCCGCGAGACCAACGCGCTGGCCGCCTTCGCCGGCCGGTACGTCGCCGTCGGCTCGGCCTCCGGCGACGCGGGCCTGTGGACGATCAGGGACTGGGTGAGCTGGAAGTCCATGAGCCTCGGCGGCCCGGGCAAGCAGACGCTGGAGGACGTGGCCCACGGCGACCGCGGCTGGCTGGCCGTCGGCGCCACCGAGACGAACGTGGCCCTCACCGACCCGCTCCTCGTCACCTCCGACGACGGCGAGAGCTGGAAGAAGGTCAACGTCACCGGCGACCTGGCCCGCGACCCGAACGCACCCTCCCTGGAGACCCACGTCGTGACGGCCGGCAAGAAGGGCTACGTGCTGGCCGGCGAGGCCAAGGACCAGATGGGCACGGCGAGCGCCGCCATGTGGTTCACCCCCGATCTGCGCAAGTTCACCAGGTCGAAAAAGCTGCCGCAGGGCGGCTCCGGGGTGCGGATCCACGACGCCGTCGCCACCGCGGACGGTTACGTGGCCGTGGGCGGTTCGGGCGGGACCGACCAGGAGAGCAGCGTGGTCTGGCACTCCTCGGACGGCGTGAACTGGAGCGCGCGCAAGCGCGTGGTCCCGCCGGACGCCACGTCGGCCGGGCTACGACGGATCACGGCTTATCAGGACAAGCTGGTGGCCGTCGGCACGGCCGTGTCGGGAGGTTCGCGGCGTGCCTTCGCGGCGGTCTCCGACGACGAGGGCTCGACCTGGCAGACGGCCTGGCTGCCCGCGGACCAGGCGGCTTCGGTGTACGACCTGGCCGCGGCGGACGAGGGGCTGGTGGCCGTGGGCTGGCACGGCGTCCCGGGAGAGGGCGACAGCGCGGCCTGGACCTCGCAGGACGGCCTGTCCTGGAACCGCATGGCCCTGACCAAGGACCGGCTGGCCGGCCAGGGCGCGCAGTGGCTGACGGCCGTGGCCGTGTCGGGCTCGGAGGTCGTGGCGCTCGGGCGCTCCACCACGTACAACGCCGACCACCTGATCCTCTGGACCTCCAGCCTCACCTCGAACAGGTAGGACCCGCCCCGTCGGGGCGGGCGGCGCCGCTTCAGCGGGACCGGGGCCGGTGGGGGGTGCTGCACCGCGAGCTTTCAGCGGGGCCCGGGTCAGTGGGGGTGCTGCACCGCGAGTTTTCAGCGGGGCAGCACGCCCCAGTCGGTCAGCGACTCCAGGAGGCCGCCGCTGAGCGGCAGCCGCGCCAGCTCGTCGATGCCGTACCAGCGCACGTCGTCGGCGTCGTCCCCGGCCACGGGCACGCCTCCGGACACGGTGGCGAGGTAGTCGCGGATCACGTACGTGGCCCCGCCCAGGCCGGGGCGGTCCACCGTACCCGCCAGGCGGCCCACCTCCACGCGCAGCCCGGTCTCCTCCAGCACCTCGCGCCGCACGCCGTCGGCGTCCGTCTCCCCGGGCTCCAGGCGGCCACCGGGGATGGACCACAACCCCTTGCCCGGCGGACGCCCCCGCTTGATGAGGAGCAACCGGTCAGAGGAGTCGAAGATAATCGCGCCGACACAATTTACGCGCACATGACCAAGATTACGACGGCACAACGGGAAGCACCCTTGACGGGCCGGTGCCGGAGAAAGCACCGTGGGTAGTTGTGAGAGCGGCTCCAACCTGCCCACGGTGCTTTGGCCCGCTTCACGGGCCGAGTGCGTGGTCGAGCGCGTACCGATGCGACACGCACGGTGATGTCCTGCCGTACCAGCCTCCATGGCCGCCGACCGGTACGGCGCTGGAGGCCATCCGGAAGACGGCCGTGGTGCCCGTGTGGCTGCCGTGGCCGTTGCCCGCCGGCTGGCTGGTGACCGGTTTCGGGGAGGTCGGTGACGAGCGCACCGGCGCGCGGGCCAGCGTGGTCGCGCTGACGGGGCCGTCGCTGACGGAAGGCCCCGCCGACCTGCTCGTCATCGCGGAGGAGCCGGGCATCGGGCTCGGCGCGGCGTTCGCGGGGCTGGACGGCCCCGACCCCGGAGAGGGGTTCGACTCGGGGCCGCCGAACGCCAAGATCGGCGTGCTCGGGCATCCCACCGCGCTGTGGTGCGTGGACGGCGCCGACGACCGGGCCGTCTACGCGGGCGAGGCGCTCGGCAACTGGCTGTGGGCCATCGCGTGGCCCGCCGACGCCGGCTGCATGATCGCGCTCGCCGAGCTGTCTCTGCTCGACGCCCGCGATCACGAGCTGGACGTGCCGTTCGGGGCGTTCTCGCCCCGGCTCGAGGATTAGACGCGCTTTCATCGCTCTCGATTCGCGCTCTCATGGAGACGGGCTAGAGTTCGGAGGCGTGACAGCGCGTATCGAGCGAGTGGTGACCGAGGGCGTCGTCGACATCGACGGCACCGAGCACAAGGTCGAGAACAACACCTGGATCATCGGTGACGACGACGAAGTCATCGTCATCGACGCGGCGCGCGACGCCGGGAAGATCCTTGAGCAGGTGGGCGAGCGGGAGGTGCTGGCCGTCATCTGCACGGCGGGCCTGCCCGACCACGTCTCCGCCGCCATCGAGGTGGCCAGCCGGGACGAGGCCGTGGTCGCCCTGCACCCCAAGGACAAGCCGCTGTGGCGGGAGACCTGGCGGGAGACCTGGCCCGACATCGACATGGAGGACGACGGCATCTTCGGTGTGGCCGACGTCCAGCTCGACGTCATGGAGACGCCCGGCGTCTCGCCCGGCGGCGTGTCGCTCTACTGCGAGGCGCTCGGGGCCGTCTTCACCGGCAAGGCCCTGCAGGCTGACGGGCCCGGCAAGCTGGGCGGCGAATACCCCGCCCTGCCCGACCAGCTGACCTCGATCGGCGGGCGGCTGTTCACGCTGCCGGCCGACACGCGGGTGCTGGCCGCCCACGGCGACGAGGTCACGATCGGCGACCTCGAGCCGCACTTCGACGACTGGGTGTCGGGCTCGCTGACCCGTACGGAGAGCGCCGACGACGGCCCTCTGACCGACGGCACCAAGCTCTCCGGGATCAAGCTCAACCCCGACGACGAGTGACGCATTGTTAATGCGAGGGAGCGCCGCCGCCTGGACTGGGGCCATGAACCCGCTCGGAGCGACCGAGCCCGCCTTCACGGAGTGGAGGCCATGAACTCGCGAGGGAGCGCCGTCGTCTGGACTGAGGAGCGGCGGGAGCGTAGCGACCAGAGCGACGAGGGAAGGCGGCGGCTCCGGAGCGACCGAGCCGCCTTCACGGAGTGGAGGCCATGAACACAGCGCAGCTTCCGCTGGATGGGATGCCGCGGCGGCTCTACTCGTGCACGCCGTCGCGGTTGAACGCGTGGCTCGACTGCCGCCGCCGCTACCGGTTCAGCTACCTTGACCGGCCGCAGCCGTCCAAGGGCCCCGCGTGGGCACACAACAGCGTCGGGGCGAGCGTGCACAACGCGCTGGCGGGGTGGTGGCGGGAGCCGTACGACCGCAGGACCCCGCTGACGGCTGCCATCCTGGTCACGAACGGGTGGATCGCCGAGGGGTTCAGGGACGTCGAGCAGTCGGCCCACTGGCTGGGCCGGGCCCGCGACCTCGTCTCCGGCTACGTCGCGACCTTGGATCCCGGCGACGACCCGGTGGGCGTCGAGCGCACGGTCGCGACCCGTACCAAGGTCATGGCCCTGTCCGGCCGCATCGACCGGCTCGACCGGCGCGGTGACGAGCTGGTCGTGGTCGACTACAAGACCGGCCGCCGGCCGCTCACCGAGGACGACGCCCGCTCGTCCCTCGCGCTGGCCGTGTACGCGGTCGCGGCCTCCACGATGATGCGCACGCCCTGCCGTACGGTCGAGCTCCACCACCTGCCGACCGGCGAGATCCTGGAGTGGCGGCACACCGAGGAGTCGCTGGCCCGCCACATCCGGCGCGCGGAGGACGTCGCCACGGAGGCGTCGGAGGCCGACGAGCGCTACCGCGCGCTCGTGCCCGCGCCCGCCAAGAGGGGTTCCGCCGCTTCGGGAGAGCGGCAGCCCGTCGGGCCGGCGGCGGTGCCGGACGAGATCGACGAGCTGTTCGCGCCGAACCCCGGCCCGATCTGCTCCTGGTGCGACTTCCGCCGCCACTGCCCGGAGGGCCGGTCGGCCGCCCCCGACCGCAACTCGTGGGACGGCCTCGCCGAGTGATCCGCCTGCCGGGGCGAGCGGCGGAGGGGACCGCTCGCCCTGGCAGGTGCCATTTGCCGGGGATGCGCAGTTTCCCGTGGGAACGGGCGGGGCACACTCTTCAACCGTTCCTTTGGACTGAGCGTGAGTTGCATGTGCTCAGCCGAACGCTCCGAACGGTGTTGAGCGTTCTGGTCGCCCGCGTTCTCGCCGCGTCCGGGCGGCACGGATCGTGTCCGTGGTCCGGGGGTGCGGGGGCGGGGTCCCTCACGCCCTCGGGTGTCCGGTCTGGCCTGGACGGTCCGATGCCCCTGCTCATCGCTCCGGTGGGCAGGGGGCGGTGCCGTCCGACGCCGGATCGGGTGCCCTTGGGCGCGTCTGCCGATCGCCACGGCGGCTGCCTCGTGGCGGGTGGTCGTGCGTTTGGTGGTGGTGAGGGGCTGTTGCCAGTGCTGGGCGCCCCACTTCGAGGTATACGCCGGATCGGCGGCGATGATCACGATCCCCGTCTGATCGGCCATCGACGCCAGTCGGGCGCGCAGCCTGCTGGTGGGCATGCCGGAGATGAGACGGCGGAAGCATTTGCGGCGGCCGTACTTCTCCCGTGTCTTCTCCATGGCGAAGTCGAGGTCTTCGATGGCGATGGCGTTCACACCGCAGGCCTTTGCCCAGTGCAGCAGCCGGGTCAGGGCGTGGCGGACCTGGGCGTCGCGATGCTTGGCGTTGCCGTTCAGGTCGTAGGGGAAGTGGCGGGGGTTGCCGATCGGGTTGCCGTGGACGTCCAGGCGCCAGGCGGCCAGGTGGTCGGCGTTGGTGTCCACGCCGATCACGCCTGTGGCGAGCGCGGCAGCCATCGGCACGGCCGGGGCCGCAGGGGTCTGCCAGGACGCGGTGACGTACCAGCGATCGCGCGCCGCATCCAGGTGGATGCGGTAGGCCACAGCCCGGTTGGCCTCGACGCGATCCCGCCATTCCGTGCCGCGGTGGGCGAAGGCCACCCGGCAGGCCAGCACGTAGCGGCCGTGCGGGGCGTTCGCGTGATGCGCCAGCGGCGCGGGCAGCCGGATCGACACCTGGCCGTCGGGGGTGATGCGGATGGTCTCGTTGCCGTAGCGTTTGCCGGACTCGCCGTCGGCGGCCAGGAACCAGCGTGCGGCCTGCCACCTCTGCCGCCATTCGGCCTCGGTGAGCCCGGCGGCCTCCAGGTGGTGCCGGGCGCGGGCGAGGCGTTTGCCGCCCCGCACCACGCGCACCCGCCCGGCCTGCTGCTCGGCCCGCCGCCGTTGCAGTCGGTCCTGCAGCACGCCCAGGCGGCGGGACTTGGCGAACCACTCCTGCGCCGACCGGTAGCCGCCCGGTTCCTTGCGGGTGCCCTTCTTCCCGACGGGCTGAGACAGTCGGCGGGTGATCGTGGCGATGGCGGCTTCAAGGTCGCGGATGTGGTCGGCCTGGCAGCGGCGGGCCAGCGCCCACTGATCATGTGATGCTTTGGTGATGGCCCCGGCCCACCGCGACGACGACTGCACGGTCAACTCGCGTTTGCGGGCCGCCCAGGTATCGGCGCAGTGCGCCAGCCCATCGGCGCACCTGGTCTTCAGATCGGCGGAGGCCAGCGCGCCCAGATGCGCGCCGACCAGGCGCAACACCTGCTCGTCTGTTGGGGTGAGGTGCTTGAGCCGGTCGCGGACGGCGACGCCGGACGGGCCGGGCACCACGAAAGCCGGGGCGATCGGACGCAACTCAGCCATGCTCGCCGACTTCCGCCGTGATGCCGACGTGGTCCATGACCGACCAGCGAGGGAACCTCGCGGTGGGCGCCTGGGGATCGCGGTCGAATGGGCACGCCGACATGACTAGCACTCACCCCTTCTCGATCTCACGTTGCGTGGCCGTAACGATACCAAGAGTTGATCTGCCGGGTAGAACATGTGCGCGACAAGTCTCGGTAACGCAGCCCCACTGGCGGGGTCCCGAGCAGAGCGGCTCCGGCGCGACAGCGGCACGCCAAGCGAGGACTGCCCCCTTGCGTGCACACATGCCATCGAAAGCACACACTGGCGGTGACGTGACCACACTCATGCACGCTCAAACACGAACAGTTCCGATCTCCTTGAACTCATCCATGATCGCCGTGGCCCCAGGCTCACATCGAGGCCGAGTTCCATGTGGGCATCGCCACCGTGACGTGGCCGGCCGCCGAGTTCTACCTTGCCGGCGTGTCGGCGGCAGTGCTGGTGGGCGGCACGCTGCTGCCGGTCAGGCGGCCAGCCCCGTCGGCCACCGGCGGGGATCGGTCAGGCCCTTGAGCCCCTTGCTCACGTCGTACCCGGCCGCGCCGAGACGCTCCCTGGCGGCCCGCAGCATCTCCCGCGTGGCCGGCATGAACGCGTGGTCGTGCACCGGCTCCGGCAGCGAGTTCATCCCCAGCCTGAACGCCCTCAGCGCGGCCGTGACCGTCGCGCGCGGCACCTCCGGCAGCGCGCCGTACATCCGCCTGGCCCAGTCCGGCAGCGTGTAGTAGCACAGCGCGCCGAACGGGAAGTAGGCGGGCTTGCCCGGAGACAGGAGCCTGAGCTCGTGCGGCAGTCTCGGCCACATCAGGAAGCGCACGGTCGAGGCCGCCTCCTCCGTGACGCGCAGGCCGGTACGCGTCCGCTTGAAGTAGGCGTCCATCTCGGCGCACGAGCCGGGCACGTCCTCGGGGTGCAGGCCGACGTAGGCGGCGCTCTTGCGCTGCTCGCAGAGGTAGCGGTCGGCCTGGCGCTCGGTGAGGCCCAGCCCGCCGCGCCTGGCCACCTCCAGGTACGACGACACCTCCGCGCAGTGCACCCACAGCAGCAGCTCGGGGTCGTCCACCCGGTGGGTCCGGCCGGTGTCGGGATCATGGATGCGCAGCGCCTTGTGGATGCCGCGCACCCGCCTGCCGATCTCGTCGGCCTCCTCCGGGCTGCCGAACGTCACCCGCCCCACGAAGTCCGCCGTGCGGCGCAGCCGTCCGAACGGGTCCTCCTGGAAGTTGGAGTTCTGCCAGACACCGCGCATGGCCAGCGGGTGCAGCGCCTGCAGCATGAGACCGCGGACGCCGCCCACCCACATCGACCGGTCGAGATGCACCTGCCACGTCGCGCTCTGCGGTGGCTGGACGACGAGGTCCTCGATGTTCGCCATAGTAAGTAAAGAATTACATGGCATTGGACCTGGTGTCCAAATAGTGCTTCTCGGCCGCGTTCCAGAACCTCACCAGCGCCGCCGCCGTCGTCTCCGGCGCCTCGACGGCGGGGGAGTGGACGGCGCCGGGCACGACCACGGACTCCGCCCCGAGCCTGGCCGCCATCTCCGACTGCGCCTCGGGCGGCCAGCCGTCGTCGTGCTCGCCGTACAGCACGAGGGTGGGCACCTCTACCTGGCGCAGCTCGTCGGTGCGGTCGTGCATGCTCAGCACCTGCTCGGCCATGCACGCCAGCGCGGTCGGGGAGTTGGTGAGCAGGCGCTTGCGCAGGAACGCCAGGATCTCGTCGGACACGTCGTTGGACAGCGCCTCGGGCTCCAGCCGGTGGTGCCACACGTGCTCCAGGCCGAACGCCTGGACCTCTTCCATGATCTTGCGGCCGTTGAGCGCGCGCTTGCCCTCGATGCCCGAGGGCCCGGACCCCATCAGCGTGAACGACGCGAACCTCGTGCGCCCGTCGATCACCGCCTCCCTGGCCACCAGGCCGCCGAACGAGTGGCCCACCAGGTGAACGGGGTCGCCGCCGCCGATGATCTGGGCGAGCGCGTCGACGTCGGCGCCCAGCGCGGGGCAGGTGTAGGCGGTGGGATCGTCGGGGCCCGGCGTCTCGTACTGGCCGCGCAGATCGACGGCGATCACCCTGCGCCCGGAGTGGGCCAGGGTCATCAGCACCGCGAGGAAGTCCTCCTTGCTGCCTGTCAGGCCGGGGACCAGGAGGGCGGGCCAGCGCTCAATCACACCACTGACCGGGAGGGCCTCCAGGACCGCGAACGTGCCCTGTGGCGTTTCGATCTTCTGCGGTGCGACGCCAGGAGGCAGATCGAGGAATCGCGGCGTACTCACGTGGGGCAACAATACCCAGAGGTCAGCGGCTCGACACCGTCATGGGCATCACGCTGGGCAAACGCGCGGGGCCCGGAGACCCCTGGACGCGCTCAGAGAGCCCCAGAAGGGCCCCGTGGCCTCTTGCCCGGAAGGCGCGCACCCGATGCGGATGCGCGCCTCCCAGACGGCGCTCAGACGGCGCTCAGCCCGTGCGGCGGCGGTTGCCGCCCCCGCCACGGGACTGGCGGCGCTGCTGCTTGCGCTCCGTGGCCGCCGACGGGGCGATGTCGTCGTCGTCCGAGGCCAGGTCGGGCGACTGGAAGATCACCGTGAACGGGTTCGGCGGGACGATCCGCTCCGGCTCCGTGCGCACCGGCGGAGGCGGCGTCGCGAGGAAGCTCGGCACCGGCTCGGCGACCGGCGGAGCGGGCGCCTCCTCGATGACGGGCGCCGGTTCCGCGACGACGGCGGCGCGGCGGGAGCGGGTCCTCTTCGCCGGCGCCTCCTCGACGGTGTCGGCCTCGGGTGCCGTGACGGCGGCGGTCCGGCGCGACCTGGTGGCCTTGACCGGTGCCTCGGGGGCTTCGGCGAGCGCCTGCTCGATGGCGGACGAAGCCGCCCCCCTCCGCGTACGCGTCCGCTTCGGCTCGGCGGCCGCCTGGATCTCGTCGGTTGAGAAGATCGCGGGAGTCTCCTCCGCCTTGGCATCCACGAGCTCGACCTCCGGAGTCTCGACGGCTGCGGTCTCCGCCAGCTCCTTGCCGCCACGGGTGCGGCGGCGCTGGCGCGGCGTGCGGGCAGCAGGGCGCTCCTCGCGCTCGTCGCGGCGACGGCCGCCACGACCGCGGGGCCTGCCGGTCTCTCCGAGGTCCTCGATGCGCTCCGCGGACAGCCCGGCACGCGAGCGGCTCGCGTGAGGCAGGACGCCCTTGGTGCCCTCGGGGATGTTCAGCTCGGAGTAGACGTGCGGCGAGGTGGAGTAGGTCTCCTCGGGCTCGGCGAAGTCGAGCCCGAGCATCTGGTTGATCATCTTCCAGCGGGTCAGCTCCTCCCACTCCACGAACGTGACCGAGATGCCCGTGCGCCCGGCCCGGCCGGTGCGGCCGATGCGGTGCACGTACGTCTTGTCGTCCGTGGGGCAGTCGTAGTTGACCACGTGGGTGACGTCATCGATGTCGATGCCGCGGGCCGCCACGTCGGTGGCCACCAGCACGTCGATCTTGCCGTTGCGGAACGCGCGCAGGGCCTGCTCGCGCTGGCCCTGGCCGAGGTCGCCGTGGACGGCCGCGACCGCGAAGCCGCGGGTGTCGAGCTGCTCGGCGACCATGTCGCAGGCCCGCTTGGTCTCGCAGAAGACCATGGTGAGCCCGCGGCCCTCGGCCTGCAGCAGCCGCGCGACGATCTCGATCTTGTCCATCCGGTGCGCGCGCCACACGATCTGGCGAACCTGCGGCGTGGTCTCACCCTCGCCGCTCTCGTGCTCGGCGCGCACGTGCGTCGGACGGTTGAGGTACTTGCGCGACAGCGCGACGATCTCGCCCGGCATGGTCGCCGAGAACAGCATCGTCTGCCGCTCCGTGGGGATCAGCTTGAAGATCCGCTCGATGTCGGGAAGAAAGCCCAGGTCGAGCATCCGGTCGGCCTCGTCGAGCACGAGGGTCGTGACCTGGCTCAGGTCGAGGTGCTTCTGCTTGACCAGGTCGAGCAGGCGGCCGGGGGTGCCGACGATGACGTCGACGCCGGCCTTCAGCGCCTCGATCTGCGGCTCGTACGCGCGCCCGCCGTAGACGGTCAGGACTCGCGAGCCGAGCTTGCCCGCGGCCGTGACGAGGTCCTCGCTGACCTGGACGGCCAGCTCGCGGGTGGGCACGACGACGAGCCCGCGGGGCTTCTTGCGGTTCTTGCGCGGCTTGCCGATGCTCTGCAGCATGGCGATGCCGAACGCGTAGGTCTTGCCCGTGCCGGTGCGTGCCTGGCCGATGAGGTCCTGGCCGCTCAGGGCGAGCGGGAGAGCCATCTCTTGGATGGGGAACGGTGTGACGATGCCCTCGGTCTCGAGGGCATCGGCGATCTCTGGTGTGACTCCGAGGTCTCGGAAAGTCGTCAGCGTGGCCTGCCTCAGTTCTCAAATGAAGGCGGGCCTGCCGGGACCGACGGGCGGAAAACAGCCCCGTTGTGTGGGTCCTCGCGGTAGAGCCAGCCCTCTCGCGTCATCAGCGACCGCGCACCCGGAAGTGGGGGTATTCGGGAGAAACCCCCGAATTTACACAGTGCGGTCGCACTTTCACAGAGCAGTGTACTCGATACCACAACGCTGGCCGAGCTTACGTATGTTCCCGAAGATTCTCGGAAGTACGCTGCCCTCATGAAGGAGTCTCCAGGAGTCGTCGACCTGCTCGGGGTTCTCGCCTACGCCGAGCTCAGTGCCTACGCGCGGATGACGGAGGATGCCGCCACGCTGGCGCCCTCGCTGGCCGACCGGGCGGCGCTGAGCGAGCTGGCCGTGACCGAGTACGCCCATTTCCGCCTGCTTCGCGACCGCCTGGCCGAGCTCGGGGCCGATCCCGAAGAGGTGATGTCGCCGTTCGTCGGCGCGCTCGACGCCTGGCACGCGCAGACCAGGCCGGCCGACTGGCTGCAGGCGCTGGTCAAGACGTACGTCGGGGACGGGATCGCGCTCGACTTCTACCGCGAGGCGGCCAGGCACCTCGATCCCTCGATCGCCAAGCTGGTGGACGAGGTGCTGGTGGACGAGGGGCGCTCGCAGTTCGCGGTCGAGCGGGTCAGGGCCGGGATCGAGGCGTCGCCCGCGGCCGCCGGCCGGCTGGCGCTGTGGGCGCGCCGGCTCGTCGGGGAGGCGCTGAGCCAGGGGCAGCAGGTGGCTTCGGCGCGGCCGGAGCTGGCGCTGCTGCTGGTGTCGGGGGAGGGCGCCACCGACATTTCCCGACTTTTCGCGACATTGACGGAGGCCCACAACAAACGCATGGCCACCCTGGGCCTCTGACCACCCGCGACACGACCTCCGAAGACACCGGCTCGCTGACGGCCGGTCTGCGGGCCGTCACGTATGGGCGCCCCGCAGGCCGTCACACGCAGCGTCACCCCCGCCGATCCGCCGACGCCGAGGTGGACGGGGGCTGTCGCTCGCGTTGCGCCGACCCCGCGCCTTCTCGCCGTCGGGTGGCGGGGGCGTCCTTCTGAGCGCCGCCTTTGAAGACCTCCCGGGGGCCGCTTTCGAAGACCTCCCGGGGGCCGCCTTTGGAGGCGTTGGCCGGTGAGACGCGGTGTGGCGCGGTCCGGGGCACGCGCAGCGCCCCAGTTGACGGCCCGGTCGGCGTGCTCTGGGCAGGGCGTCGGCAGGGGCCCCAAGCGGCCGGGGGTGGTGTGCGTCGCCAGGTGTGCCGTGGGGTGTGCGGCTCAAGGGAGGGGTACGGCGGGTGGGCCGTACCCCTCGGTCAGGAGCTTCTAGAGGGTGCCGCCGAATCCGACGGGCCGCGCCTGGTCCTCGCCGATCTCGACGAAACCGAGCGAGGCAACCGGCACCACGACCCGCCTGCCCTTCACGTCGGTCAGGGCGAACACGCCACGATCGACCGACAACGCGTTCCTGATCTCCTCTTCGACCTGCTCAGCGGAGAGGTCGGTCTCGACAACGAGTTCGCGGTGTACGGAGCGTACGCCGATCTTGACTTCCATGTGGCTCCCTAGTCGACGGGTTGGCTCACTCCCATCGTGGCGGCTCGCACCCGGGAAAGGCGCAAATGATCGCGCCCAGCGAACGGGTTATGCCGTACGCGGAAAACCACTGATGCCGCGCCAGGCCAGCCGGGCCATGAGCTGTTCGGCCGCGTCCTTCGGGATCGAGCCGTGCTGGGTCACCCAGTAGCGGGCGCTCACCTCGGCCATGCCGACCAGCCCCACGCCGAGCAGGTGCGCCTCGTCACTGGTGCACCCGGTGTCCTCCTGGATGAGCACGCTGACCATCTCCGCGCACTCCTGCAGCGAGCGTTCCACGCGCTGCCGCACCGGCGCGACGTTGCGCAGGTCGGACTCGAACACCAGCCGGAACGCCTCGCCCTGCGTGGAGACGAAGTCGAAGAACGCGCTGAACGTGGCCTGCACCCGGAGTTTGTTCTCGTGGGTGGAGGCCAGCGCCTCCCGGCAGCGGTTGACCATGTCGTCGACGTGGAGGTCGAGCAGCGCCAGATAGAGCTCGAGCTTGCCGGGGAAGTGCTGGTAGAGCACCGGCTTGCTGACCCCCGCCCGATCGGCGATCTCGTCCATGGCGGCCGCGTGATAGCCGTTCTCCACGAACACTTCCTGCGCGGCGCTCAGCAGCTGCCGGCGGCGGGCGAGTCGGGGCAGCCGGGTGCCCCGGGGCTTCGCGTCCGGGGTTGCGGTCACGCGGGTCTCCATAGGTCTCTCAGCGGGCTGTGCGGACATCCTACGTGCGGGTAGGGAAGTTGTTCATTGGCTCATCGCCTCGCTCCACGAGGCCGACCGGTCGTCGCGCAGCCGTACTCAGCGATATTCGTCGTCGTCGAGATCCACCACGCGGTCCTGGTCGGCCGCGTCGGCGGGATCGACGTCGAGCGGCAGCTCGCGGCGCTGCCTCCCGGCACTCTGGCGAATCTCGAAATGCTGCTCGGCGGCGTCCGCCTCGGGCGTCTCGATCGACAGCTCCGCCTCGTCCTGGTCGTAGGAGAGCTCGTCCCCGCGTGTGTCCATCTCCGACATCTTCAGGTCCCCCTCTTGGTGTGGACGGCACCAGCCTACGCCCGGTCGAAAAGGTCGCCGCGTTTCTCCACTCTGGCGAGTACGTCGGCCGCGGTGAACACCAGCTCCTCCGGCCGTTCGCAACCCTCGACCTCCGTCCACCTCAGCGGTGTCGAGACGGTCGGCAGCTCCCTGGCCCGCAGCGAGTAGGGCGCCACGGTGGTCTTGGCCGGGTTGTTCTGGCTCCAGTCGATGAACACCTTGCCAGGCCTCGCCTTCTTCGTCATCACGCTGACGACCTGCTCGGGGCGCTCCTTCTCCAGGAGCCGGGCCAGCCTCTTGGCGTACGCGGAGGGCTCCTCGCGGCAGTCCCAGTCGGCGTACAGCTGCATGCCCTTGTTCCCGCTGGTCTTCGGCAGGGCGGCGAGCCCGTCGGCCGCCAGCACCTCGCGCAGCATGAGGGCCACCCGGCAGCACTCGACGATGGTCGCGGGCGGGCCGGGATCGAGGTCGAACACGAGCGTGTCGGGCGGCAGCGCCTCGCCGTCCTCGTCGACGCGCCACTGGGGCACGTGCAGCTCGAGCGCGGCCAGGTTGGCGTAGTAGACGAGCGTGGGCAGGTCCTCGATGACGGCGAAGTCGATGGCCTCGCGGTTCTTGGTGCTGCCGGGAACGGGGAGCTTGACCCGCCTGACCCAGTCCGGGGTGTGCTCGGGGGCGTTCTTCTCGAAGAACGACTGGCCGTCGACGCCGTTCGGGAAGCGTTTGACGGTCAGGGGCCTGCCTCGCAGGTGGGGGAGGAGCACGGGGGCCACGCGGCTGTAGTAGTCGATGACCTCGGCCTTGGTGAAGCCGTACTCGGGGTAGAGGGTCTTGTCCAGGTTGCTCAGCGTCAGCGCTCGCCCGTCGACCTTTACCGGCACCTTCGCCGGGCTGTTCACAGCGTCACCTCCGAGGGGAGCTTGTCGGGGCGCAGGCCGCGCCACACGGGGTGGCGCAGCCGCTGCTCGTCGGTCCACATCGTGTAGGCCACCTCCCCGACCAGATCCGGCCTAACCCACCGATTTCGCCACGGAACCGCGTTGCTGAAGGGGCTGTGCGAGATCTCCAGCGGCCGTATCCGCTGGTAGAGCTCGTCGAGCACGGTGTCGGTGAACCCGGTGCCGACGTGCCCCACGTACGTGAGTCCCCGATCGGTGAACATCCCCATCACCAGCGAGCCGACCCCGCCCGCCCGGCGCCCCTTGCCGGGCTTCCAGCCGCCGATCACGACCTCCCTGGTACGCAGGTGCTTCACCTTGATCCACCACGGTGACCGGGTGCCCGGCCGGTAGGGCGAGTCCAGCCGCTTGGCGACCACGCCCTCCAGGCCCTGCTCGAACGTGGCCGCGAGCAGGTCGGAGTCGCCGGGGAAGCACGGGGGCGCGCCGACGTCCAGCTCGTCGAGCAGCGCCCGCCGGTCGCGGTAGGGCAGGTCGAACAGCGGCGTGCCGTCGAGGTAGAGCAGGTCGAACGGCATATACGTGACGGGGTACAGCTCCAGCATGACCGGCTCGGGATCGGTCAGGTGCATCCTGTGCTGCAACCGCACGAAGCTGGGCCTGCCGCGCTTGTCGAGCGCCACGACCTCGCCGTCGATGATCGCGTTCTTGATCCCGAAACCGGATATTTCCGGGTACCTCCGCGTGTATTCGACCCCGTGCCGCCCCGTCACCCTCAGCCCGCCGTCAAGATGGACGACGGCGCGGATGCCGTCCCACTTGACCTCCAGCCCGTACTGCTCGCGATCGGAGGGTAGTTCCCCAGGTACGGCCAGCATCGGTTCGACGGGGTATGGCATTGGTTGCCCCATGACGGGTATGTGCCCATTGGCGAACCAATGACAGCTGAGGAGTGACCATGCGCAGCATCTGGAAAGGTGCGATCTCCTTTGGCCTGGTCACGATCCCCGTCAAGCTCTACTCCGCGACCGAGCAGAAGGACGTGACGTTCCACCAGGTCCATCGCGAGGACGGCGGCCGGATCCGCTACAAGCGCGTGTGCACGCAGGACGGCGAAGAGGTGCCGTACTCCGACATCGCGAAGGGGTACGAGCTGCCGACGGGCGAGATCGTCGTGCTCACCGACGAGGACTTCGAGGACCTGCCGCTGAGCACGTCCCGCAGGATCGACGTCCTGCAGTTCGCCCCGGCCGAACAGATCGACCCGATCTACTTCGCCAAGTCGTACTACCTGGAGCCCGACGCGCAGGGGGCGAAGCCGTACGTGCTGCTGCGCAACGCCCTGGAGAGCTCGGGCCAGGTGGCGGTGGTCAAGGTGGCGCTGCGCCAGCGCGAGTCCCTGGCCACGCTGCGGGTACGGGACGGCGTCTTCGTCCTGGAGACCATGCTCTGGCCCGACGAGATCCGCATGCCGGACTTCGGCTTCCTGGAGGAGGACATCGAGGTACGGCCTCAGGAGCTCCAGATGGCCGAGTCGCTGATCAGCACCATGGAGTCGGACTTCGACCCCGGCGAGTACCACGACACGTACCGCGAGGCGCTGCAGCAGGTGATCGAGGCGAAGGTGGCGGGCAAGGAGGTCATCCCGGCCCGGGAGGAGGAGGAAGCCGGACCGGCGGTGGACCTCATGGCGGCGCTGCGTGCCAGCGTGGAGGCCGCGAAGCGGGAGCGGGAGGGCGGGGCCGCCAAGCCCAAGAAGACGGCCGCCAAGTCCAAGGCCGAGGAGAAGGCCCCCGCCAAGCGCAAGACCCGCAAGACGGCCTGACACCCACGCCTTCACCCGCCTGAAGAGCACGGCGGAACGGGCGTGGCGCCCGTCCACGGCGGCCGGCGGGGCCTGGTTCACCGGCGCGATGCTCGCGCGTAGACAGCGTCGCCGCCGGACGGACGGCCGCCAGGCACCGAGCACGCGCCTCTCAGCGATCCCGCACGCCTCCGCGAGGGTCACGGTCGCCGACCAGCGGTCCCGCACGCGTCCGCAGAGGCCACGGCCTGGCCGACCGGCGGTCCCGCACGCGTCCGCAGAGGCCACGGCCTGGCCGACCAGCGGTCCCGCACGCGTCCGCAGAGGCCACGGCCTGGCCGACCGGCGGTCCCGCACGCCTCCGCGAGGGCCACGGCCTCGCCGACCGGCAGTCCCGCACTCCTCCGCAAAGGCCACGGCCTCGCCGACGGGCCGCCCGGTGGCGCGATGGTCGCACGCCCGCTTCGAACCGCGATGGACGTACGCCCGCTTCTTACGACGAGCCCTGGGCTTCGTCTCTCCGGCATCCACCCCCCTGCATCCCACCGCGAGGTGGGATTTTTTGTGCCGCCCTCCTGGCGAATTCCGGGCCACAGTCGTCGCGATCATTGAATAGGACATATCCGGATAAGTCATCGCATTTCGCCCTATAAGCTTGCAATACAAGCAATAAGATTGTTAATGCATAGCAAAACCGGCTAGGTGTCGTTTGTTGGGTTCCTGTCTGGAAATGACACTCCATGGATGACTTCTTCGGCAGGCGTCCAGGACCTCTTTCCGGGGTAACCGGAAATGTCGAGAACGGGGCAATCGATCCTTTAGGGGGAAAGCGCAATGCCCAAGCTCAAGAGTGTTTTCGCGGGTCTCGCCGTCAGCACGGCTCTGACCGGTGGCGTGGTAGCCGCGGGCGCGGCCACGACTTCGGCCAGCGCCGGTGCCGCCACTCAGGTCAAGTCCGCGGCCTCCGTCCTCGCCAACGGCTGCGGCAGCTGGGGCTGGCGCCGCTGCGGCTGGGGCGGCTGGGGCGGCTGGGGCTGGCGTCGGCACCACCAGAACACCCGCGTCCGGGTCAACGTCCACAACCGGAACATCAACATCAACCGCCACGAGCGGGAGCACCACCACCACGACAACCACCACGACAACGACGACAACACCTGGTCATAACCGTGTGCTGACGGCGTGGAGATGACCGCGCTTTCGCGGTAGGGGGCTTTCTCCACGCCTCCACGGCAGGTTCTCGACGAGGGCTCTCCAGACCTTAGGGGCTGGGGAGCCCTCGTTGTGTCCGGCTCTATATGAGGTGCGGTGTTTGCGCCGAATCATGAGGATGTCTGTGGTGGGCCAAATGACGGCAATTCCAGTTTGCTGGCTGTTTCAACCGGAAATATGCATGATGCGGATGATTCGTTAAGGATCATCCGGGGCGTTTCCCAGTCGATCTGGTTTTCGCTGATTGGTCGGGAACGCGAGGAACGGGGCAATCGAACCTGTAGGGGGAAAACGCAATGCCCAAGCTCAAAAGTGTTATCGCGGGCCTCGCCATGAGCACGGCCGTCTCCGGCGGCGTGGTCGGCGTGGGCGCGGCCACGTCCGCGGCCGAGGCGGCGACCCAGGTCGGCTCCGCTATCAACGTCCTGGCCAACGGTTGTGGCAACTGGGGCGGGCGCGGCTGCGGCTGGGGCGGATGGGGAGGCGGCCGCTGGTGGCGCCACCACCGCATGCCGCGCATCAAGATCATCATCATCAACCGGAACCGCAACCGCAACGAGCACCGCGAGCTCCGCGAGATGGAACACCACGACGACAACAACCAGACCACGTGGCAGTAGAGAGCTCATCGCACAGGTGAACCCGGGGCGCGGGACGCGCCACACCAGGAGTCCCCTGAACGATGAAGGTCACGCCGATCGAGTGCCCGTATTCACCGCGGACCGACGTCCACCCCGACAGTGACGACGTCGAACCCACCGAATACGGGCACTCGACATGTCTCCCGCCGCCGGCGCCCAGGACGGACGCGGCCGAGGAGATCTCCCAGGGCTGGGACGGCCCGGGGCGGTGCCGGTGACGAGGGAGACGGGATGCCCGGGCCGCTGGAGACGCGGCGGTGACCGTCGAGAACAGAAGTGAGTGCCCGTATTCGCTGGGCGGCGCCGGGGGGTGGCGCCGGTCCCGATGAATACGGACACTCCTTTGGCGTGGCCGGAGCTTCGTCGCTCGGGGACTCCGGCCGATGCGGCGGCCTCAGCGGCGCGCCGATGCTCAGCTCAAGCTCTGAGTCTTACCACTCGCCACGGTGGCCACCGTTGATGTTGTGGTTCTGGTTGACGATGACGATCCGGACCCGGGGCGACCTGTTGTGGCGGTGCCAGCCCCAGCCGCGGCCTCCGGCCCAGGGGCCCCAGCCGCGACCGCCCCAGCGGCCGCCCCAGCCCCAGCCGCACCGGCGCCAGCCACCGCCGTTGCAGCGGCCGGCGAGGACGGGGGCGGCGGACTTGACCTCGACAGCCGCGGCGGCCGGCGACGTGGCCGCGCCCGCGGCTACCACGCCACCGGTCAGCGCCGAGCTGACCGCGAGGCCTGCGATAACACTTTTGAGCTTGGGCATTGTTTTCCCCCTAAAGGTTCGATTGCCCTGTTTCACGCCCCCCGGACCGGCGGATACGGATCCGGCCGGAACGGGAAACGCTACGGGCGATTCTTAGAGAATCTCCCGCACGATGCATATTTCCGGACGAATCACCCACAAACCGGAACTGCCGTGATTTGGCGGACCACAGACTTCCTCATGGTCGAAACAAAAGATTCCGCCCCATATAACCCCCCGTACGCCCGCAGTACAGGCATGAATCCGCCGGCACCCGTCCCGCCGTACAACGCAGTGAGGGCTCCCCCGGCCATAAGGCCGGGAGACCCCCCACTAAACCCCCCGCGGAAGACGAGAAGATTGGACCTACCCGAAGGTACGGACGCTCATCCTCCCGCCATTAACACACGGTTTTGTCACCAGGTACGCCGGCGCTCGGGCCTGTTGTCGTTGAAGTTGTCGTTGCGGATGACGACGCAGACCTCGCCGCCGCGACGGTGACGACCCCAGCCGCCCCAGCCGCCGCCGCCCCAGCCGTGGCGGCGGTGGCAGCGCTGGTGGCGACGGTGGTCGCGACGGTCGATGACGACGCCGTTGGTGAGGCCGTCATCGAGGCCGAGACCGTCGTCGAAGTCGTCGTCGATGCCGGTGAGGATGGATGAGGTGTTGAGCTTGATGGCGTCGGCGCTGACCGCAGTGGTGGCCGCGCCCGCGCTGACCATGCCGCCGGTCAGCGCCGCGCTGACGGCGAGGCCTGCGATAACACTCTTGAGCTTGGGCATTGCGTTTTCCCCCTAAAGGATCGATTGCCCCGTTCTCGACGTTTCCGGGTACCTGAAAACAGGTCTTGGACGGCTGCTGAAGAGTCATCCATTGAATGTCATTTCCGGGGCGACGGGCGGGCAAACTGGAGAGACCCTATTTTGCTATGCATTAAGAATCTTATTGCTCGCATTAAAGATCTATCCAATGAAATGGCATGATATGTCCGATTGTGGTGCAATTGATAGGGCGGCCACGCATGGCAATGCTCGCGCCCCGGCCTGGCCTGTCGTCGTCGGTCATGCCGGTTCTGCGAGTGGTGATCAACTGCCTGCGGTGCCGCCCTCGGACCGATGAAAGTCCGCGAACATGTCAATGGCCATTACGCCGGGCGCTTCGCCGACGCCCGGCGTCATTGTTCGAAGGGCGCCATTGTGCGTCCTCCGAAAATGTCTCCCGCTTTTGCGGCACCCGGCGGTGGTGCGTTCGAGGTTGCTCAGTCCCGCCATTAACGGTGTGTACCTCAAGCGTCACGCTAAGTGCTGCTGGTTGTCATGCTTTCCGACCTTGGTGGGCCATAAACGGTGAACGGTGGCTTTTGCCACACTCTTGGCCTGCGATGAGATCGATTAGACATCTAAGCCGCGATATATGCCGATATGTCCGGACCAGGCGAGGCTCGCCGCCGATCCGCCCGCCGGCCCGGATCCGGGCGCCGCGCCGCCCCGAGTCTGCCGGCGGCGCAGTGCTGGGGCTTTTGAGGTCTGTGCGGCTGTATGTACCTGATGCCGGAAAAGAGTGCTTCTGTACGGAATCCAGACCCCATCCAGACGCGCTGGTTATCGTTGAGGGAACGAGAAGGAACGCCAGGGAGGACGCATGATGGCGAAGCCGGTCCCGCACTGGCCGGGCCGCATGGTGGGCTCGGTGTACGTCCGATCGACGGATGACCACCAGGGACAACGCGAGCAGGCCGTCTTCGTGCACGGCCTGGCCGGGTCGGCGACCAACTGGACCGACCTCATGGACGAGCTCAAGGACACCGTCACCGGACACGCCCTCGACCTGCCCGGCGCGGGCTTCTCGCCCGTCCCGGCCGACGGCGACTACACCGTCGCCGGCCACGCCAGGGCCGTGACGGAGCTGATGGAGCACACGGGCCCGGCTCATCTGTTCGGCAACTCGCTCGGGGGCGCGGTCGCCGTCCGGGTGGCCGCCACCCGCCCCGACCTGGTCCGCTCGCTGACCCTCGTCTCCCCGGCCCTGCCCGACCTGCTCCCCAGGTACGGCCCGGTCCGGGTGGCCGCCGCCGCGGTGCCCGTACTGGGCGAATGGGTGGCGAGCAGGCTCCGCCTGGTGCCCGCCGAGCACCGCGTCAACGCCTCCATGGCCATGGTCTGGGCCAACACCAACGGCGTCCATCCCGTACGCCTGCGCGACGCGATCGACGAGCTCCGCAGGCGCGACGACCTCCCCTACGCCGGCGAGGCCATGGTCGAGTCGGCCAGGGGCATCGTGGCCGAATACTTCCGCCGCGGCGAGGACAACCTGTGGCGCCAGGCGGCCAAGGTCGAGGCCCCGACCCTGATCGTGCACGGCAGGCACGACCGGCTGGTCCGGCCGGCCATGGCCGCGAAGGCATACCGTACGTTCCCGCAGGTCCGGCTTGTCTTGCTGCCGACGGCGGGCCATGTGGCGATGATGGAGATGCCGCAGGTCGTGGCGGCGGAAGCACGCCGTCTGATCCGTGAGACTCGATTGGGGAATGCCCCACTCGCCAGCTAGGTTTCAAGGTGAGATAGGACCCCCTGGAACGGGAGCGTAGAAAGTGTCGTTGCCACCGCTGGTCGAGCCGGCCGCAGAGCTGACCGTCGACGAAGTGCGCCGCTACTCGCGCCACCTGATCATCCCCGATGTGGGCATGGCGGGGCAGAAGCGGCTGAAGAATGCCAAGGTGCTGTGTGTGGGCGCCGGGGGCCTGGGCTCGCCCGCGCTGATGTACCTCGCGGCGGCGGGCGTCGGCACCCTCGGCATCATCGACTTCGATGTCGTCGATGAGTCCAACCTGCAGCGCCAGATCATCCACGGCCAGTCCGACGTGGGCAGGCTGAAGGCCGAGAGCGCCGCGGCGTCCGTCCGCGAGATCAACCCCCTGGTCGACGTCGTCATCCACAACACGGCGCTGACCACTGAAAACGTCATGGAGATCTTCTCCGGCTACGACCTCATCGTCGACGGCACCGACAACTTCGCCACGCGCTACATGGTGAACGACGCCGCTGTGCTGCTCGGCAAGCCGTACGTCTGGGGCTCGATCTACCGGTTCGACGGCCAGGCCAGCGTGTTCTGGGCCGAGCACGGGCCCTGCTACCGCTGCCTCTACCCGGAGCCCCCGCCTCCCGGCATGGTGCCGTCGTGCGCCGAGGGCGGCGTGCTCGGCGTGCTGTGCGCGTCGATCGGCTCCATCCAGGTCAACGAGGCCATCAAGCTGCTGACCGGCATCGGCGACCCGCTGGTCGGGCGGCTGATGATCTACGACGCCCTGGAGATGAAGTACCGCGACGTCAAGGTCCGCAAGGACCCCGAGTGCGTCCTGTGCGGCAAGAACCCGACCGTCACGCAGCTCCTCGACGACTATGAGGCCTTCTGCGGCGCGATCTCGGACGAGGCCGCCGAGGCCGCCAGCGGTTCCACGATCACCGCGCTGGAGCTCAAGGGCATGCAGGACCGGGGCGAGGGCATCTTCCTCGTCGATGTCCGCGAGCCGAACGAGTACGAGATCGTCTCGATCCCCGGCGCCACGCTGATCCCCAAGGGCGAGTTCCTCAACGGCTCGGCCCTGGAGAAGCTGCCGCAGGACAAGCGCATCGTGCTCCACTGCAAGTCCGGGGCGCGCTCGGCCGAGGCGCTGGCGATCGTCAAGAACGCCGGGTTCTCCGACGCGGTCCACGTCGGTGGTGGCGTTCTGAGCTGGGTCAAGACCGTCGACCCGAGCCTGCCCTCCTACTGATGGTTTCTGGGGGTGTTCCCCGGAAACCCTCGTTAAGGTCGATGGCGTGAACTCTGCCCGTCCATGGCCGACGCTCGTGGTGGCCTCCGCGCTGACCCTGGTCTGCGCGGTGGCCGCCGGAGTGTCGGGCAGCGCGGCGGGCACGGAGCTCACCCGCGGGCCCAGCGCGGCCGAGCTCCAGACGGCGGCCAGACGCGAGGTCGCCGAGCGCTGGCGCACCTGGCCCAGCGGACGTATCTTCCCCGCCACATTGCCGTACTCCGCCGAGCAGGGCGGCCGGGAACGTGCCAGCCGGATCGGCATCTCGCCCGGGACCGCCTGCGACCCGGTCGACCCCAAGGCGGCCAAGGCCCTGCACAAGGCGGGCTGCAAGGGCCTGTTGCGGGCCACCTACATCGACGCGCTGCGCGGCGTGCTCGTCACGATCGGCGTGGTCGCGCTGCGCGACGAGCCGGACGCCGTACGCGCGAAAGCCGCCTTCTCCGACAGCGGCAAACCTGTGCCGGGCCTGCATCCGCTGCCCTTCCGCGGCACGGTCGCCGACCGGTTCACCCCCGACGTGCGCCAGGCCGGTTCGGTGCGGCAGGCGGGACCGTACCTGGTGCTGACCACGGCGGGCCAGGTGGACGGCCGGCCCGCGGACGCGGCGGACGAGCAGCGGCCCGCCATCTTCGCCTTCGCGACCGAGATCTCCGAGCGGGTGCTGACCGACCTGAGCACGCCGCGGATGCCCGACTGCGCGGCCGAGGAGTGGCGGTGCTGAGCCGGGGCAGTACGGGGGTCATGCTCAGGCGGGGAACGGCGGCCGTGGCGGCCGGGATGCTGCTGTGCGCGGCCGTGCCGGCGTGGGCGGACGACGTACGCGGCGGGCAGCGGCCGGTCATCAAGACGCTGGAGCTGACCCAGGCGTGGCGCACCAGCAAGGGCGACGGGGTGACGGTGGCGGTGCTCGACTCCGGCGTCGATCCGTACCATCGCGACCTGGTCGGCTCGGTGCGGGTGGGCAAGGACTTCACCGAGGGCGCCAACCCGCCGGGGGTCGCCCCGAGCCGCCTGCACGGCACGTACATGGCCTCTCTGATCGCCGGGCACGGCCACGGCAATGGGGGAAATCTGGGGATCATCGGCGTCGCGCCCGAAGCGGACGTACTGTCAGTAAGGGTCATCCTTGAGGACGAGGAGCCGGGTTTCCGGGAGTTCAACTCGGCGGAGCGCTTCGAGGACGTGGTGGCCCAGGGCATTCGCTACGCGGTGGACGAGGGTGCTGACGTGATCAACATGTCGATCTCCAAAGAGCTGGCGACCAGGGAGGAGCGGGCGGCCATCCGCTACGCCATCTCCAAGGGCGTCGTGCTCGTGGCCGCCGCGGGCAACGACGGCGACCGGAAGATCGACAGCGACTTCGCCCCCTACTCCTATCCGGCCGCGTTCCCCGGCGTGGTCTCGGTGGGCGCGACGGATCGGCTGCTGCGGCGGGCCACGTTCTCCAACTGGAACTCCTCCGTGCTGGTGGCCGCGCCGGGCGTGGACATCATGGGCGCGGGCCCGGGCGACGAGTACTGGGTCGGCAGGGGCACCTCGCAGGCGACCGCGCTGGTCTCGGGCATAGCCGCCCTCATCAAAGCCAAATATCCGGGCATGTCGCCGCCGCTGGTGGCTCGCGCCCTGACGGCCGGCGCCACCGACAGGCCCCCGGGCGGTTACGACACCGGCACCGGCTTCGGCGTCGTGAACGCGGCCAAAGCCCTGTCCGAGGCCCGCAAGCTGGCCGGCTACACCGAGACCGCCGCGGGCGACCAGGTCCAGGACCCGGCCGAGCCGCTGGCCGGCGGGCGGACGGCCCCCATCGAGGTCATCGTCAGGGACGACAAGCGCGTCACGGTCTTCGCGGCCATCGCCGCCGCGGCTGCCGTCGGCGCGTTCGCTTCCTTGAGTGTCATATTCATCCTGGTCAGGCGCGTACGTCGGGCGTACAGCTCACAAGACGCATGATCCGCCTACTAAGGGGGACGAAATAGACACGGCTCCCCAGCGACCGAGCCCGTCTCATGCGGTGAGGCGATGGGCAGGGAGGACGGCGAGGATGAGGCGGTGGTGAAGGCTCGTAGGTCGACTTCAGGACTGCCGCGCGCCGAGGGCGAGGCCACGCCGGAACGGAGGAATCCGCTCGGCGCCACCACCGGCCGGCGGCCGCGGGTGCGTACGTGGCCGGCGGCGGGTTCCCGCACGAGGACGGCCGCCAAGGACCGCGCCGAGCGCGAGGCGCTCCAGCAGGGCGTCCGGTACCGGCGCATCTTCGTGATGCTGCTGAGCGTCATCGTGGTCGTGTCGTCCGTGGTCGTGCTGCTCGGCACGGTCGGGCTGTTCGCCGAGACCCGCTCGCGCCCGCTGACCCCCTCCGAGCAGAACCAGTACAAGCAGGAGGAGATCGCCAGGCGCTGGCAGGCGTGGCCGGCGACGGGCGTCTTCCCCGAAGAGGTGAAGTACCTCGGGCTCGACCGGGCCCAGCAGTACGCCAGGCGCGTCGGCATCGCCCCCGAGACCGAGTGCGGCAAGGGCGTGGACGCCTCCGTGGCCGGGGTCCTGGAGAACCACGGCTGCGTCACGATGCTGCGGGCCACGTACGTCGACCAGACGGCCTCGTTCGTGATCACGGTCGGGGTGGCCGTGCTGAAGGACGAGGCGTCCAGGGTCTCGGCCGGAGAGGAGCTCACCCAGGACGACCGCGTGGGCGTGCTGCCCGTCGCCTTCCCCGGCACGGTGACCGAACGCTTCGGCCCCGACCAGCGCCAGCGCACCGGCTGGGTGGGCGCCGGGCCGTACATCGTGTTCTCCACGGCCGGCTACGCCGATGGCCGGACCAGGGCCGCGATCCCGCCGGAGGAGATCCTGCACTCCGAGCTGTGGCCGGCCGCGAAGTCCGTCGGCAACCAGATCGCCTACTTCCTCGCGGACCCGCCCAAGGTGCCGCCCTGCACCCAGGGGAACGTGTGCTAGCGACCGTACGCGCGCTCACCGCGGCGCTCCTCCTGCTGGCGGGACCCGCCGCCGACCCCGTGCGGGAGCAGCAGCAGTGGGTGCTTGACGCCCTCAACGTCGAACAGGCCTGGACCGTCACCAAGGGCCAGGGCGTCACCGTCGCCGTCGTGGACAGCGGCGTGGACGACCAGGTCAAGGAGCTGAAGGGCCGGGTGACCGCGGGTCCCGACATGAGCGGGGGCGCGGTGGTCAGGGACACGGCGCCGGGCCGGCACGGCACCGCCATGGCCGGACTGATCGCGGCGTCGGGGGAGGGCGACGGGCTGATCGGCGTCGCCCCCGGCGCCCGCATCCTGTCGCTGCCCATGGTCACCGACGACAACCCCGAGCTGAGCGTCCCGCCGCTGGAGGACGAGGGGCAGGCCTCGGAGAGCCCGCTCGCGCGGGCCCTGCGGTACGCGGCCAACCACGGCGCCCAGGTCATCAGCATGTCCATCGGCTCCTACGGCCCGGTCAGGTCCGAGCGCGAGGCCGTCTCGTACGCGCTCGGCAAGGGCGTCG
Organism: Nonomuraea sp. JJY05; assembly: GCF_043496855.1. NCBI lineage: Bacteria > Bacillati > Actinomycetota > Actinomycetes > Streptosporangiales > Streptosporangiaceae > Nonomuraea > Nonomuraea sp. JJY05. The sequence goes on along the minus strand of NZ_JBIEIS010000019.1, from coordinate 56,191 downwards.
TCCTCGTCGCCGCCGTGGGCAACGACGGCCTGACCAACTACGCCAAGGAGAACGGCACCTCCTACTGGAGCTTCCCGGCCGGCTACCCGGGGGTCATCGGCGTGGCGGCCACCGACAAGCAGGGCAAACGGGCCGCGTTCAGCAGCGACAACCTCTCCGTGCTGGTCGCCGCGCCGGGCGTGGGCGTGCCCGTGGTCAAGCGCAAGAGCGGCTACGAGCTGTCCGAGGGCACGAGTTCGGCCGCCGCGCTCGTGGCGGGCGTGGCCGCGCTCATCAAGTCGCGCTATCCGGACCTGCCGCCCGAGCAGGTGGCCCAGGCCCTGGCCGCCAGCGCGCGGGGCCGGCCCGCCCCGGGCTACGACGACCGGACCGGGTTCGGGGTGGTCGACGCGGCCGCCGCGCTCAACGCCGCCGAGCGGCTGACCGGGGAGCAGCGCAGCGTCCTGTCAGGTCAGGAGCACTTCGGGCAGGGCGAGGACTCGCCCGTGCCGACCCGGCCGGGGCCCGATCCGCTGCGGCTGTGGTTGTACGGGGGAGGGGTGCTGGTCGCGCTGGTCATGTTCTGCGGCGCGATCATCGTGCTCAATCAGCGCAAGGAACAGTAAAGATCCGCTATGGTCGCGCGTCATGGGATACGAGCTGCGGGTGGTGCGCGAGTCGCCACTCGCCTTCGCGGAGCTCGCGAAGGCCATCGCACCGGCCGGTTTCGGGCTGCGCGGAGATGACGAGATCGTGGCCGCGCACAGGAGCGGCACGTACGCGGTGGCGCGCTGGCAGGGCCAGCTGGTCGGCGAACCGGGCTCCGACTGGCAGGTCGCGCAACTCGTCCGGCTCTCGGCCGCGCTCGGCGCCCGGCTCGTGGGCGAGGACGGCGAGCTCTACGCGCTGCGCGACGGCGTCATCGAGGTGGTGACGGGCGGCAGCGCGATGGAGATCGGCAAGTTCGAAGAGATCATCGAAGCGGGCCCGGCGGCATGGACCCCCTGAACCCCTTCGCCGAGCGGGTGCTCGACCTCGTCGAGCGTATCCCGCCCGGCAAGGTCATGGCCTACGGCGACATCGCCGAATACCTGGGCGAGGGCGGCCCCCGCCAGGTCGGCAAGGTGATGTCGACGTGGGGCGGCGGCGTGCCGTGGTGGCGCGTCGTCCACGCCGACGGCTCCGGCGCCGCCCCTGACCACCTGCAACGCTGCCTGACCCACTGGCGCGAGGAAGGCACACCGTTGCGCGGCGAACGGGTGGACATGAGACAGGCTCGCTGGGGCGGGCCTTCAGCGGATTTTCAGTAAGGGTCATGACCAGCCGTTTCGCCGAACCGGCGAATTGGTGACATGTGACTCGCATTACCATGGGCAGAACACTGAATGGCGGCCCGAAAGGCGGTGCCACCTCAATGGCCACCGGCGTCACAGCCCAGAGCCAGGGCGGCGAATCGCTCGCCGACCGCCTCAAGGCTGTCCAGGATCTATGCGATCGTGGAGAGCCCCTCGAAGCGGTCATGCGAGCTGTCGGCCCCGGCGGTCGCGACGCGGCGTTCGACACCGAGGTGCTGAGCGGCCCACTCGGGTCCCGCATGGACCTCGCGGTCAAGCGCGGCGCGGCACGGCGGCGCGAGATGCTCGACCTCGTCCGGCCCTACCTCGCGGCCGTGGACGCGCGCGTCAAGCACGACCTGCCGGTAGCGCGGCGTGTCATATGTCACCTGATCGAGCACCGGCCCGACGAGGAACTCGTCGAGGGCGAGACGCTCACCAAGGTCGTGACGGCCGCCGCCGAACCGTCCAAGCGCATCCGCAAGGGCCTGCGCTGGTACGCGGACCTGCCCTTCCGCGACGAGCTCCCGTCCGACCTCTACCGGCTGCGGCGTGCCGACATGGTGCCGGTGACCCACATCGACGACATCGTCTGGGTCGACGGCAAGCTGCGCGTCACCGGGTTCGCGTACCTGGCGGGGCTCTCCGTCCGCAGTCGGCGGTTCAACTGGGCGAGCGTGGTGCTGCGCGGGCCGCGCTGGCTGCCGCCCATCCGCATGCGCACGCGGCGCGTGCTCGCGCCCGAGGCCACCCATGGCGCGCGCGAGCCCGGCTGCAACTACGACTGGTCCGGGTTCAGCGCCGAGCTGAGCCCGTGGCCGCTGCGCTGGCGCGGCGCCGTACGCGGTGTGGTGTCGGCCGTGCGGCGGCGGATGCGGCACCGCCCGTCCGTGCCGGACACGACCACCTGGCGAGCCGAGATCGTGTTCTGGAGCCGGGGTGCGCGGGCCACGGGCCTGCTGCGCGGCTCCTCGATCGGCCGGCCCGAGCGCCCCGCCGGGCTCAAGCTGAAGCCGGGCTTGTGGATCCGGCCGGTGTGGACGTCCGACCGGGCGCTGCAGGTCGTGCTCCAGCCCAACCGGGCCGAGCTGACGGGCGTGTCCGTCGATGGCGAGCGCCTGGAGCTGAAGATCTCCCTGCCCGGCCGCACGGTGACCAAGGGCCACGCCCGCCTGGGCGGCCACCGCATCGCCGCCGACTTCACCCCGGCCGGTGACGGCACGGAGGTCACGGTGGTGCTGGCCGTGCCCACCCTGCTGCAGGAGAAGGACGGGCGGCGGCTCTGGGTCGAGCCCAAGGGCGACCCGGCGGCGTCCGTCATGCTCGCCGACCTCGTGGAGACCCGCACGCCGGTGGGTGATCGCGAGATCACCGTGTTCGGCGACCGCCGCGACCGCGTGATCGTCTCCGCCCACCGCATCCGCCCGATGATCACCTCGGCCGTCTGGGAGGGTTCCGCGCTCCTCCTGCGCGGCAACTACCCCGACGCTCCGGGCCCCCGCACGCTGACGCTGCGGCACCGGTCCGGGCTGTCCTATCTGCTTCCTATGGAGCGCTCCGGCGAGGAGTTCTCCGTACGCGTCGAGCCCTCGGCCATGGACCGCTTCGGCGAGCCCGTGCCGCTCGGCTCCGGCACCTGGAACATGTCGATCCGGCACCCGTCGGGCGAGATCGTGCCGTTGCGCATGGACCACGCGGCCCTGCCGGGGCTCGACGAGGACCCGCGCACGATCGACGGGCGCACGTACCGGATGATCTCCACCCGGTTCGACGTGCCGGTCGTGACGGTCGAGGAGGCCCGGCCCGCCGACGAGCGGGGCGTGGCCGGCACCCACGTGCTGCGCCGCGTGTTCTACCCGGCCCAGCGCTCCGAGCCGCTCAACGACGCGACCGTCTACGTCGTCAACGACGGCCGCCTCTACGCCGACAGCGTCCGCGCCATCTACGAGGAGCGGCTGCGGCGGGGCGACGACCGCGAGCACATCTGGATCGTCAAGGACGGCGCCTTCGTGCCGCCCGGCGGCGCGACCGTCGTCCGCGCGGGCAGCCGCGAGCACCACGCCGCGCTGGCCAGGTCCCGCCACATCGTGACCAACTCGTTCCTGCCGGTCTGGTTCAGGGCCCGCGAGGACCAGGTCGTGCTGCAGACCTGGCACGGCACCCCGGCCAAGCGCATCGGCAACGACCAGTCCCACATGGCGCGCGACCCGAGGCCGCCGATCTGGCACCGCCAGGCGGCGGAGGTGCGCGGCTGGGACCTGCTGCTATCGCAGTCGCCGTGGGCCACGCCGGTGCTGCGCAAGGCGTTCGGCTACAAGGGCGAGATCCTGGAGAGCGGGCTGCCGCGCAACGACGTCCTCTACTCACCCGACCGCGAGGCGCTGGCCGCCGCCGTGCGGGAGCGGCTGGGGCTCGTGGAGGGCAAGCGGGTGATCCTGTACGCGCCCACGTGGCGGGATTACGACCGCAAGAACGCCATGGTCAAGCTCGACCTCGCCAAGACGCGCGAGGCGCTCGGGGCCGATCACGAGATCCTGGTGCGGGCGCACCCGATGCAGGCGGCGCCGGCCGTCCCGGACATCGCCCGCGACGTCACCACTTATCCCGATATTGCCGACTTGCTGCTGGTGGCCGATGTGCTGGTGACGGACTATTCGTCGGTCATGTTCGACTTCGTGTGCACCGGCCGGCCGATCGTGTTCTACGGCTACGACCTGGCTAAATACTCGACCAAGCGAGGGCTCTACCTGGACCTGGCCGAGCAGGCGCCGGGGCCGGTGCTGTCGACGTCGGCCGAGGTGATCGACGCCCTGTGGAACATCGACTCCGTGGCGGCCGCCCACACCGACCGCTACGAAGCCTTCCGCGCCACCTTCGCCCCCCGCGACGACGGCAAAGCCACCGCCCGCGTCGTCGACCGTCTCTTTTCCTAGTCGCCGCTTCACGGGCGGGCCGCTTCTCCAAGCCGCCCGCCCATCAAAACCTTCATCTTTTACGGCTGCGCACGGTGGGCCGCACGCGCCGACGCGGGTGGCCGTCTGTCATGGCCGGTCGTGAAGGCTCACGGGCTGCTCGCCGTGACGACGCATCCTTGACCGGCTCCGTGGTCAAGGGCGCACCTTCTCCCTGCCCTGAGTGGCGCGGGCGTCGTCGTCAGAAGAGGTCGGGGAGGTCCGGGAGGAGGAAGCGGCGGTCGGGGTCGTAGTCGAAGGTGAGGTCTTCGGCGCGGTGGAATCCGCCGTTCGGGAGGTGCTCCACCAGGAGGTAGAGAAGGGACGACATGGTGGTGCCGCAGACGATCTCGCCGTTCTCGATGAGCTTGCGCAGGCGTGTGGCGTGCACCCACTCCACCCGCTCCGCCTCGCACGGGTCTGACGGCGGGCCGAGGTGGGTGGCCGAGTCGGCGCGGTAGATGTGGTGCAGGCTGTCGGTGAAGCCGTTGGACGGCTGGATCGACAGCAGCGGGCGCAGGGGGCCGGGACGCCAGCCCGTCTCCTCCTCGACCTCGCGGGCCGCGGCCGCCTGGGGCATCTCGCCCTCGTCCACCTGCCCCAGCGGGATCTCCCAGCCCCAGCTGTCGGTGATGAAGCGATGCCGCCAGATCAGCAGCACCCGGTCCTGGTCATCGGTGACGACCGCCCCCGCGCCGGGTGCGGTGCGTACGAGCCGGTGGTCGAGGCGGCGCCCGTCGGGCAGCTCCACATCCGCCACCCGGATGTCCAGCCAGGGGTCCGCGTACAGCGACCTCTCGGAGTGGACCTGCCACCGCATGCGATCAACCCCCACTCCGAGCCGAGACGTTGACCCTACGTTACAAGGCGCGACGCTGCGTGGGCGCGGTTGCCGATCACTTTCGCAGTTCGATGTCGAAGCGCGCCGAGGCAGGAAGGATGGCGGCAACGCCGTCGGCGAACAGGTGGGCGGCGTGTCGCGCGAAAAAGTGGAGATTCGCCCCGGTACGGTAGGCGGATCGCGTGGGGAGACCGGGCAAGTCGGCACGATCTGTCCCTGTGGTCTGGTGGAATCTAGTGTTGTGAGTGGTCAGACCTGGCGCTTGGTGCGGCGCGGCAACGGTGGCCCTGTTGTGCCCCCTGTGCTCGATGAGCACCAGCGTGCCGTGGTGGCCCACCAGAGCGGCCCGCTGCTCGTTCTCGCAGGTCCGGGCACCGGCAAGACCACCACCATAGTCGAGAGCGTCGTCGACAGGATCGAGCGCCGCGGCGTCGACCCGGAGCGCGTGCTCATCCTCACCTTCAGCCGCAAGGCCGCCGAGGAGCTGCGCCAGCGGGTCACCGCCCGCCTGCGCCGCACCACCCGCACCCCGCTGGCCCTCACCTTCCACTCCTACGCGTACGCGCTCCTGCGCCGCGAGGCCGTGCTCGAGGGCAAGGCCCCGCCGCGCCTGCTGACCGGCCCCGAGCAGCTCCTGGAGATCAGGCGGCTGCTCCACGGCGAGCTGGAGAGCGGCGCGCTCGACTGGCCGGTGTCGCTGCGCGAGCCGCTCAAGACGCGGGGCTTCGCCGAGGAGCTGCGCGACTTCCTGTCCAGGGCCAACGAGCGCGGGCTCGACCCCGAGCGGCTGATCGCCCTCGGCAGGCTGCACGGCAGGGGCGACTGGGCGGCGGCGGGCAGGTTCGCCGAGCGCTACCAGGACAGGTTCGACCTCGATCCGGAGGAGACCTACGACTACGCCGAGCTGATCGGGGCCGCCTCCGCGTTACTGGCCCGGCCGGAGGTGCGCGAGCGGGAGCGGGCGGCGCACGACGTGGTGTTCGTGGACGAATACCAGGACACCGACCCGGCGCAGGAGTTCCTGCTGGCCCAGCTCGCGGGCGACGGGGCCGACCTGGTCGCCGTCGGCGACCCCGACCAGTCGATCTACGGCTTCAGGGGCGCCGACGTGCAGGGCATCATGAAGTTCCCCGAGCGGTTCAAGACCATGGACGGCCGCGAGGCGCCGGTGCTGGCGCTGCGGGTGTGCCGCAGGAGCGGGGCCGACCTGCTGGAGGCCTCCCGCCGGGTGGCGGCCCGGCTGCCGGTGGCGCCCATGCCCGATCACGCGTACGGGCACGAGCACGACCACCGTGACCTGGCGGCGCTGCCCGACGCCGACCCCGGCGACGTGCGGGTGCTGCTGGCCGACAGCACCAGCCAGGAGGCCGCGATCGTGGCCGACACGCTGCGGCGCGCGCACCTGATCGACGGGGTGCCGTGGCACCGGATGGCGGTGCTGGTGCGCTCGGCCAAGCGCCAGGTGCCGCTGCTGCGCCGGGCGCTGGTCAACGCGGGCGTGCCGACGATGATCGCGGGCGACGAGGTGCCGATCGCGCAGGAGCCCGGCGTGCGGCCGCTGCTCACCATGCTCCGCGTGGCCATGGATCCCGCCCAGCTCGACGAGGGCGTGGCCGAGGAGCTGCTGACGGGGCCGCTCGGCGGCACGGACATGATCGGCGTACGCCGCCTCCGCCGCGCCCTCAAGATCGCCGAGAACGAGGCGGAGGGCACGCGGTCGTCCGGCGAGCTGCTGGTCGCGGCCGTGCAGGACGTCCGGGAGCTCATCCGCGTCGAAGACCACGTCGCCGTCCCCGCCGAGCGGGTGGCCAGGCTCCTGGCCGCCGCCCGCGAGGCCGCGCGGCAGGAGGGGACGGCGGAAGACCTCCTGTGGGCCGTGTGGGACGCCAGCGGCCTGGCCGGGCGCTGGACCGAGCAGAGCCTGCAGGGCGGCCCCAGGGGCGCGCAGGCCGACCGTGACCTCGACGCCGTGGTGGCCCTGTTCGACCACGCGGCCCGGTTCGTGGACCGGATGCCCAAGGCGGGCCCCGAGGTGTTCATCGACGACCTGGCCGCCCAGGAGATCCCCGGTGACACGCTGGCCGACCGGGCCCCCGACGGCGACGCCGTACGCGTGCTGACCGCCCACCGCTCCAAGGGCCTCGAATGGGACGTCGTGGTCGTCGCGGGCGTGCAGGAGGGCGTCTGGCCGGACCTGCGGCTGCGCGGGTCCCTGCTCGGCGTGGAAGACCTCGTCGAGGTGGTCGAGGGCACCAAGCCGAACGCCGCCTCACTGGTCTCCAAGCTGCTGGCCGAGGAGCGCCGGCTGTTCTACGTGGCCGCCACCAGGGCCAGGCGCAGGCTGGTGGTGACCGCGGTGGGCGGCGAGGACACCGACGAGCGCCCGTCCAGGTTCCTGTCGGAGCTGATGCCGGGAGCGGTGGAGTCGGCCACGGTGGACGACCGGGCCCGCTGGCTGAACATGTCCGCCCTGGTGGCCGACCTCCGCAGCGCGGTGACCGACCCCACCAAGCCCGGGAAGATGCGGCAGAAGGCGGCCAGGCAGCTCGCCCGCCTCGCCGCCGCCGGCGTCCAGGGGGCCCACCCCAACGACTGGTACGCCCTCACCCCCATCTCCGACGACCGCCCGCTGAGCTGGCCCGACGACGTCGTCAGCATCTCGCCCTCGGCGGTCGAGAGCTTCACCAAGTGCGGCCTGCGCTGGCTGCTGGAGACGGCCGTCGGCGCCGCGGGCACCAGCACCGCCCAGGGCCTGGGCAACATCATCCACGCCCTGGCCGTCCTGGCGGCCACCGACCTGCCCAGCGAGGACCTCCTGGGCGACCGCCTCAACGAGGTCTGGCACGACCTCGACTTCGGCGGCGTCTGGTACAACCGCAAGCAGCGCCAGGTCGCCGAGCAGATGATCGGCAAGTTCCTGCGCTGGCACAAGGAGAATCCGCGCGAGCTGGTGGCCCTGGAGGAGGCGTTCACGGCGATGGTCACCGAGGGCGTCCAGATCAAGGGGCGCGTCGACCGGGTCGAGCGCGACGGCGACAACCGGGCCGTGATCATCGACCTCAAGACCGGCGGCTCCAAGCCCAAGGCCGGCGACCTCGACCGCCACCCCCAGCTCGGCGTCTACCAGCTCGCCGCGCTGCTCGGGGCCTTCGCGCGCCACGGCATGACCGAGCCGGGCGGCGCCGCGCTCGTCCAGGTGGGCAAGGCGGCGGGCAAGAACGACGCGCTGGAGCAGACGCAGCAGCCGCTGGCCGACGACAAGGACCCGGGCTGGGCCAAGGATCTGGTCGACACGGTGGCGACCGGCATGTCGGGCCCGTTCTTCCAGGCCAAGGTCAACGACGGCTGCCGCACGTGCGCGGCCAGGGCCAGCTGCCCGGTCAACGACAACGGGGGCCAGGTGTGCTGACCCCCGCCGAACTCGCCGGCAAGCTCGGCATCCTGCCCCCCACCCGTGAGCAGGCCACGGTCATCGAGTCCCCGCTGGAGCCCATGGTCGTCATGGCCGGCGCGGGCTCGGGCAAGAGCGAGACCATGGCCGGGCGCGTGGTCTGGCTGGTCGCCAACGGCCTGGTCAAACCGGAAAACGTGCTGGGCCTGACCTTCACCCGCAAGGCCGCCGCCGAGCTGGCCAACCGGGTCAGGGAGCGGCTCAACGGCCTGGCCGAGGCGGGCCTCGTGGAGCCGGGCGCGCTCGACAACGAGCCGACCGTGTCCACCTACCACGCCTACGCCGCCCGCCTGGTGACCGACCATGCCCTGCGCGAAGGGCTGGAGCCCACCATGCGCCTGGTCACCCCGGCGGTGTCGTGGCAGCTCGCGTCGCGGGTGGTGGCGATGTACGACGGGCCGATGGACCGGATCGAGCTGGGCCCGCCGTCGGTCACCGCCGCCGTGCTGGAGCTGGCCGGCGAGCTGTCGGAGCACCTGCGGTCGGCCGGCGACGTGCGACGGGTGGGGGAGTGGCTGCGGGGCAGGCTCGACCTGCTGCCCGGCAGGACGACCGTGGCCCAGCGCAAGCCGCTGAGCGTCCAGGCCGCCAGGGAGCAGCTGCTGCCGATGGTGGAGGCGTACGAACGGCTCAAGCGCGGCCGTGAGGTCATCGACTACGGCGACCAGATGTCGCTGGCCGCCAGGATCGCCGCCAACCACAAGGAGGTCGGCGAGATCGAGCGCGCCCGCTACTCCGTGGTCCTGCTCGACGAATACCAGGACACCAGCCACGCCCAGCTCGTCCTGCTGCGCTCCCTTTACGGCGGCGGTCATCCGGTCACCGCCGTGGGCGACCCCTGCCAGTCCATCTACGGCTGGCGGGGCGCCTCCGCGGGAAACCTGCGCCGCTTCCCCCAGGACTTCCGCAACAGCACCGGCGACCCCGCAGAGGTCCGCCAGCTCAGCGTCAGCTTCCGCAACGGCGACCGGGTGCTCGACGTCGCCGCCCGCGTCCAGCTCCCGCTCCGCATGGAGGCCCGTGAGGTGCCGGTCCTGGTCCCCGGCCCCAACCGGGTCGACCGCGGCCGGGTCACCTGCGCCTTCCACGAGACGGCCGAGGACGAGGCGAAGTGGGTCGCCGACGGCATCGCCAGGATCCTCGGCACGGAGACGGCGCCCGACGGCCTGCCCTGGGGCGAGAAGGAGCGCAAGAAGACGCTCGCCGTGCAGCCCCAGGACGTCGCGATCCTGGCGCGCAAGCGCTCGCAGTTCCCCGCGCTGCGCAGGGCGCTGGAGGAGCGTGACATCCCGGTCGAGGTGGTCGGTCTCGGCGGCCTGCTGACCGTGCCCGAGGTGACCGACATCGTGGCCACCCTGCGCGTCCTGTACGACGCGACGGCCGGCGACGCGCTGGCCAGGCTGCTTGCCGGGCCCCGCTGGCGAATCGGGCCCGCCGACCTGCGGGTGCTGGGGGAGCACGCCAGGCAGCTGGCCCGCGAGCTGAGCGAGAGCGGCCGGGAGGAGGACCCCCTCGATCAGGTGGTGGCCGACCTGGCCGAGGAGCGCGGCAGCCTGGTCGACGCGCTGGACGAGCTGCCCGACCGGGAGGAGTGGCTGGAGGCGTTCTCGCCGCTGGCCCGCACCAGGCTGGTGGCGCTCGCCCAGGAGCTGCGCCGGCTCAGGGCGCACACCGCGCAGCCGCTCCCCGACCTGATCAGCGAGGTCGAGCGCACGATCGGCCTCGACGTCGAGGTGGCCGCGCGCAGCGGCACGTCGAGCACGTTCGCGGCGCGGGCCGATCTCGACGCCTTCCTCGACGCCGCGTCCAGGTTCGCGGGCGACGCGGAGGACCCGACGCTGGGCGCGTTCCTGGCCTACCTGCAGGCGGCGGAGAGCGAGGAGTTCGGGCTGGAGGCGGGCCGGGTCGGCGACAGCAACAGCGTCAAGCTCATGACCGTCCACGCCTCCAAGGGGCTGGAGTGGCCGATCGTGGTCGTGCCGGGCCTGTCGCAGCTCGTCAGCTCGAAGGGGACGATCGCGACGGGCAGCATCTTCCCCGCCACGCCGGTCATGAACAGCCGCTGGAGCGAAAACCCGCGCAAGCTCCCCTACCCGCTCCGCGGCGACGCCGCCGACCTGCCGAGGCTGAGCGGGCTGAGCAAGGAGGAGCTGGGCGCGTTCGACGAGCACTGCCGCGAGCGCGACCTGATGGAGGAGCGCAGGCTGGCGTACGTGGCCGTGACCCGCGCCCACTACCACCTGATCGCCTCCGGCTACCGCTGGGGCAGCGCCACCAAGCCGCTGGAGCCGTCCGACTTCCTGCTGGAGATCCGCGACACCGCCGACCGCGTCTCGTTCTGGGCCGGCGACCTGGCCGACGGCGCCACCAACCCGCTGCTCGCCGAGCCCGCCGAGGCCACCTGGCCGGTCACGCCCGAGGGCCTGCGCTACGAGTCCGTGCTCGACGGCGCCCGCCTGGTCGAGGACGCCCTGGCCGGGGCGCTCGCCGAGGAGGAGGACGAGCCGCTGCGCGCGTTCGAGGAGGAGCGGCTGCGGGCCTGGGAGCGCGACACCGACCTGCTGCTGCGCGAGCGGGAGCTGCACCGGCGCCGGCCCGCCACGATCGTCGAGCTGCCGGCCAAGCTGACCGTGTCGTCGCTGGTCACGCTGGCCGGCGATCCACGCGAGCTGGCCCGCAGGATCCGCCGCCCCGTCCCGGTCAAGCCCGCGCCGCTGGCGCGCCGGGGCACGTCGTTCCACAAGTGGCTGGAGACGCGGTGGGACCAGCAGCGCCTGATCGACGACCTGGAGCTGTACGACGACGAGCTCGAAGAGGCGGATGTGCGCCTCGCCGACCTGCAGGAGCGGTTCGAGCAGAGCGAGTGGGCCGATCGGCGGCCGGTCGACCTGGAGGTGCCGTTCGAGACCATGATCGCCGACCGGCTCGTGCGCGGGCGGATGGACGCGGTCTTCGAGCTGCCGGACGGCGGCTACGAGGTCGTCGACTGGAAGACCGGCGAGCCGCCCAAGGGCAAGAAGGCCACCAGGGTGGCGTCGGTGCAGCTGGCCGCGTACCGGCTGGCCTGGTCGCACCTGGCGGGGGTGCCGCTGGAGAAGGTGCGGGCGGCCTTCCACTACGTCCGCGCCAACCGCACCGTACGCCCGGTCAACCTGCTCGACGCCGACGGCCTGGTCGCGCTCGTCGAGGGGGTCAAGCTCGTAGATGGTGGAACGCCGGCTTCGGATGCATGAGGAAGTCGTGGTGCGAGATGTTCCAGGCGTAGGCGCCGGCCATCTCGAAGACCACGGTGTCCCCGACGCGGGCCGAGGTCACGATTTTTCGGGAAAAAACGTCCTTCGGGGTGCATAGCTGGCCGACGAACGTGATCGGCTCCCCCGCCAGGCCCGGGCCCTTGCCCGTGGGCAGGATCGTGAACGGCTGGTCGTGGCCCTTGGTCGCCGGGGTCCGCAGGTGGTGGGTGCCGCCCAGCAGGATCGCGTACGCCTCGCCGCGCACCCGCTTCACGTCCACGACCCTGGTCACGTAGTAGCCGCAGTACGCGGTCAGCGCCCGGCCGGGCTCGATCCGCAGGCGTCTGCCGCCCCGGACGGCGGCGAGGCCCGCTCCGTACGCCGCCCAGTCGAACCTGGACTCCGGCGCCGCGTACGACACCGCCATGCCGCCGCCCAGGTTGACCTCCTCGTGCTCGTTGTCCAGCAGGGCCTTGGCGAGCGTCAGGAGCTGCGGGGCGTCCAGGCCGCTGGCCAGGTGGGTGTGCAGGCCGCGCAGGCGCACCCGCTCGGTGAACAGCGGCAGGCACTCCGCCATGCCCTGCTCGTCCATGCCGAACGGCCCGCTCATCGTGAGCGCGGCGCCCTCGACCGGCAGGTCGGGGTTGAGCCTGAGCAGCACGTCGGCCTCCAGGCCGGTGGCGAGGAGGCGGCGCAGCTCGTTCGGGGACTCGACGTGGATGCGGTGGTGCGGCAGGCGCAGCTCGGCGTCGGTCTTGCCGGGGCCCCCGAGCGCGACCGGCTTGCCCGGGAACAACGTCGTGACGTGCGCGTGCTCGCCCGCCGACGACGCCTCGAACCCGTCCACGTGCCCGGCCAGCACGCGCAGCAGCTCGGCGTCCGGGTTGGCCTTGACGGCGTAGTACAGCTCGACCCCGCCGAGCGCCTTCCGTACGGAGGCGGCGTGCTCGTCCAGCGCGGGCAGGTCGTACAGGTAGGCGGGGGCCTCGTCGAGGCGCAGCGCGGCGTCCTGGACGCGGTCGGTGATCATGCGAGCGGATTCGCGATCGGGACGTAACCGGCGGCGCGGTCGGCCGCCCGCGCCCAGCGGACGCCCAGGTTCGCCTTGGCGGGCAGCGGCGCGCCGGCCAGCAGGTCCGACAGGGGCAGCGGCCGGCCGAGCTCGCCCGCCTGGCCGGCGAGCAGGTCGCGGGCGATCCGCCACAGCTCGCGCAGCAGCCCGTCGTCCGCTCCCGCGGCCATGGCGGCGATCTCGGTGAGGTGGTTGACGAGCAGGCAGTACACCACGCGGGCCCAGCCGCGCTCGGCGTCGTAGGTGAGGGCCGCGGCCACCTCGGGATGCAGGCCGCCGAGGTCGTGGCGGCCGGCCACGAGCTTGGTGCCCTCCAGGTCGCGGAAGACGGCCTCCGCGGGCAGCCCGTCCGCGTCCAGGCCGACCAGGACGTTCTGGAGGTGGGGCTCCAGCACGACGCCGTACGCGAAATACAGCTCCAGGACCGGCAGCGCGACCGCCGCCACATACGCCCGCCACCAGGCGAGCGGGTCCTCGACCGGCGCGCCGAGGGCGAGCGCGGCGGCCAGCACCGGGGTCACGCCGGGGGAGCAGGCGGTCCAGGGGCTCTGCCGGACGATCACGCCCAGGCCCTCGTGGAGCCGGGTGCCGAGGGCCGCCGTGCGGTAGCCGGGCTCGGGGAGCCAGCGGGTGGCGGGATGCCGGTTGGCGACCTCCTTGAAGATCGGGCCCAGGCGGGAGGTGAGCTCCACGGCGCCGGCCAGCTCGTACCAGGCGTTCTTGCGCACGCAGTTCGTGATCCGCACGTCCAGGGAGAACTTCAGGCACGCCTCCGCCCCGGGCGCGTACACGGTCCGCACGGACGAGGTCGGCAGCACCGCCGGGCCCGGCCCCAGGTCGATCAGCCCGGCCCCGAACGCCGGCCTCAGCAGCTCCAGCTGCCACGGGTGCGCCGGAAGCAGCCGGTAGCCGCGCGGCGCCTCGCCCATCGTGTCGAGCACCGACGCGTCGCCGCCCTCGGCCAGCACGTCCTCGCGCACGCCGAGCAGCCGGACGGGGAACTCGGCGTGCGCCTCGGGCGCGTAGCGCAGCCAGCCGTCCCCTCCGCGCGCCTTGGGGCTGGGGTGGAAGGGATGGCCGTACACCAGCGCCTGCTCCGAGGCCAGCCACGGATCGGCGGGCGGGACGGCGTCCTGCCTCGCGCGCAGGATCATGGCCACCGCCTCGCGGCTGGCCGCCACCTGCCCGGCGAACTCGCGGTTCGCCCCGTGGAGGTCCGACTCGACCAGCCGTACCAGCTCCTCGGCCGTCAGCGGCTGCCAGGAGCCCTCCTCCAGGCGCTCAGGCCGGCCGTCGAAGCGCAGCGCCGCCCCGCCGTGGGTGCGGACCCGCAGCAGCGTGCCCGCCACCCGCAGCAGCAGGTACGGCGGCGCGGGCCAGACCAGGCCGCGCGGCCCGGCCACCTCCCGCACGCAGCAGCGCAGCAGGGCCGCCAGCGTCGCCTCCTCGGCTGCCTCCTCAGCGGGGGCGGAGGGCGCGTCGATGGCCGGAGCGTGCATTCAAGCTCTCCTCAGGTAGTTGGGCCCGCTGGTGCCGTAGAACTTGTTGACGTCGCGGGCGCCGGAGCGTTCCTTCGCGACGAGCGTCCCAGCGGTGATCATGGACTTGCCGGTGAGCCTGGCCGCGTCCAGGGTCCTGGCGCGCAGGATCCTGGCCATGGGAGCCTCGCCGTACTCGTCGAGGGCCTCGGCCAGCGTGTCGCGCAGCAGCGCCGCCGCCCCGGCGTGCGGCATCGCCCCGAACGCCACGGCGGCGGCCGCGAGATGCAGCGTGATGGTCACGAACACGTCGGCCAGCGCGTGCGGATCGTCGTTCAGCATCCGCCCGTCGGCGAACTCGGGCACCTCGATCCCGGCCGCCCGCAGCCTCGCGGGTGAGGCCAGCAGTCCGTCGTTGTCCTTGACGAGCAGCCGCATCCGGTCCTCGTGGAAGACCAGGGCGAGGTTCTGCTGGTGGGCTTCGAGGGCGACGCCGTAGCGCACGAAGAGCCCCACGTTCCAGCGCAGCAGCAGCCGCAGATAGGCGGGGACGACGTCGCCGAGCTCGTCGAGCACCCCCGGCACCCCCAGCGCGGCCACCGGCACGACCTTCCCCGCGGGCAGCCGCCTGACCATCCAGGCCAGGTATTCGTGCCCGGCGTGCGCGTGGACCTGCTCGTCTGCCAGCACCACGTCCGGGCCGGCCAGCTCCCGGAGCAGCAGCTCGGCCTTGGCCCCGTCGCTCAGCGTGCCCGCCTTGATCGACCGTCTGTTCCGGGCGCCCAGGGTGCTGATGGGGAGGGGGAGCTTCAGATGGGTACGGGGGTCGATCTCGACGGTCCGCATGGACAGGGTGGGCCGCACGGTCAACCGCGCCTCGTCGAGCACCCGTACCCCGTCGATCTTCCGCACCTCGCCGACCGTCAGCGGGTGCACGGGGAAGAGCACCTCGTCCGGCCCCACCTCCCACCCGCCCGCGTCGGCGGGGAAGCGCGCGGCGGAGCCCGGCGCGAGCGCCCGGCGGGGCACGGCCGCCCACCGCAGCTCGAACGAGGGGGCGAACTCCGGCGCGTAGGCCAGCAACTCCTGCTCCGACAGCCCCACCCGGGCCCGGGAGGTCGGGTAGACGGGATGGTCCACGAAGGCGGCCAGCGCCTCATAGGAGGGCCCCCGCTCGAGCACCTCGCCGGCACGCGAGTCGTGCAGCTCCAGAGCGGTCAGCGCCGCCAGGCACTCCTCGAAGAAGGCCGCGACCCCCTCCGAGTCCGCCGGGTCCGCGACCTCCACCAGCGTCTCCAGCACCTGCTCCAGCCCGAGCCGCTCCGCCGGGGCGACCACGAAGTCCTGGAACAGCGCGCCGGGCGACAGGCGCACCCACCGGCCGTCCGCCAGCGACAGCCCCACGCCGTCCTTGGTCCGGCTGATCCGGGAGGACAGCCCGCCGTAGTCCTCGCGCAGCAACGCGTTCAGGACCCGGGCGGCCAGGTAGGCCTCCCGATCGCTCATTCGACCACCCACGGCCGCGCGGCCCGGTAGGCCTCGACGGCCGCGTCCACGGCGGCCCAGGAGGGGCCGACGGCACGTACGACGCCCAGATAGTCCCGGTTCGTGTGCGTGAGCGAGACGACGTCCCCGACGGCCCGCAGCGGCCGGTGCCACAGCCGGACGTCCCCGTCGACGAGGGTCTCGGTCCCGGGGGCGTCCTTGACGGTCCCGGCCCGGTCGGCGACGAGGCTGACCGCACTCCCGTACGACGAAATTTCCGGAATTTCGGGCACGGCCTCCCCGAGATGCACCCGCAGGATCCACTCGAACAGCGGCACCCCGAGCACATCACCGAGCAGGAAGTCGCAATTGTCGCCAATCACCCGATAGTTCACCTCGACGATCCGAGGCCCCCGCGGGGTGACCACGTACTCGGTGTGACAGGCCCCGAACCCCACCCCCAGCGCCCCCAGCGCCGCCAGCACGTGCTCGTGCGCCCCGTCCCGCGGCGCCCAGTCGAGCCGTTCCTCGATGAAGTACGGCAGCGCCCCCAGCGTCGTCTCGAACCCGCCGAGCACCCGCGTCCCGGACGCGTCGCCCAGCGTCTCCAGCGTCCGCAGCGGCCCTTCCAGGTACTCCTCGACGACCAGCGTCTCGCCCGGCCGCCGCTTCCTGACCAGGGCCACGGCGGCGGCCAGGTCGCGCTCGACGAGCATGACGTCCTCGCTGGCCACGCCCTCGCGCGGCTTCAGCACGACGGGGTAGGGGAGGCGCTCCGGCACCGGGTCGCCGGGGGCGAGCCGGATCGACCACACCTGCTCGACCCCGGCCTCGAGGAGCCTGCGGCGCGCCAGGAACTTGTTCTTGGCGGCCACGCAGGCCCGCCAGTCCTTTCCTGGCAGCCCGAAGTAGGCCGCCGCGAGCGCCGTCTCCGCCTGCAGGTGGTCCGAGTTGGTGAAGATCGCGTCCGGCCTGCCGAGGCTCTCGACGGCGTCGATGAGGGCCCGCGGGTCGCGGACGTCGCACGCCACCGCGTACGGATGCCGCTCCGGCCGATCCGTCAGGACCGTGACCTCCAGCCCCAGCGCCTCCGCCGCAGGCAGGAAGCCGTCCGTCACGGAATCGGTTGTTTTGAGCGCGGTCAGGTAGAGCCGCAACGCGAAGGCACCCCCGAAGGATCAGGTAAGGCTAACCTAACTCGTCGATCTTAGCCCGAGAGAGATCACCCCGGGGCCCGGATACCGTAATCGCCGGCTAACCGCGAGGTCATAGGATGACAGGGGATTTCGGGAGGGGGCGGCCTGTGGAGACGACCGCGGAAGAGCAACTCATCGGGCCTCTGCTTCTGGCACGCGGCACCATCGACAGATCCTCGGCGCTGCGGGCCAACGAGCAGTGGCTGGAGCGGGCGTGGTCCGATCCGTCGACCAGGGTGCTGGTGATCGACGACGGTCACACGCTGGTGCGGCGGTCGGGCGACGAGGTGCAGGCGGTGCTCTACGCGCCGGCCGACGCCCCGCCGGGCGAGCGCTACCTGCTCGGGGTCGAGGGCGGCGTCGCCTACTTCGCGGTGGCCGCGCCGCTGCCCGGCGTCCCCAGGGGCGACGTCAACGGGCGCGTGACGGTCCCCATGAGCCTGCGCGACACGCCCGACGGCGAGCCGGTGGCGGCCGGGCTGCGCCAGGTGGGGGGCCTGCTCGGCGACCGCGACGCCGGCCTGCTGGTCTACGCCGTGGCGCTGGAGGCCTGGCACACGACCCACGAATACTGCCCGCGCTGCGGCTCCCGCACCGACGTGCAGGCCGGGGGGCACATCCGCGTCTGCCCGCAGGACGGCAGCCAGCACTTCCCGCGCGTCGACCCCGCGGTGATCATGCTGGTCCGCGACGAGGACGACCGCTGCCTGCTCGCCCGCGGGCCGCAGTGGCCGGAGGGCCGGCTGTCGATCCTGGCGGGGTTCGTGGAGCCGGGGGAGTCGCTGGAGCACGCCGTCGCCCGTGAGGTGGCGGAGGAGGTCGGCGTCACCGTCGTCCGCCCGCGCTATCTCGGCAGCCAGCCCTGGCCGTTCCCGCGCAGCCTCATGCTCGGCTTCTTCGCCGAGGCGATCTCGACCGAGCTCACGCCGGACGCCGAGGAGATCGCCGAGGCCCGCTGGTTCTCGCGCGAGGAGTTGGCGCGGGCGCTGGAGTCCGGCGAGCTGCGCCTGCCCCCGCCGGTGTCGATCGCCCGCCGCCTGATCGAGACCTGGTACGGCGGCGAGCTGACCGGCGACTGGTGATCAGGAGGCCCGGAGCAGGGCCTTGACCTCCAGAGCCGAGGGGTTCGTGCGCACGACGCGGCCGTCGGGGGTGTCGATCACCACGGTCGGCACCACCTGGTTGCCGTTGTTGACGCTCATCACGAACTCCGCAGCCGACGGGTCACGCTCGATGTCGATGTCCTTGAAGCTGATGCCCTCGCGGGTGAGCTGGGACTTGAGCCGCTTGCAGGGGCCGCACCACGTGGTGCTGTAGACGGTGAGCGCCATGTCGGGAGATCCCTCCGGAGGTCAGGAAAATAGGCGCTCCATGCAACAACCGGACTGTGCAAGTTCATTCCTGAGGCGGGGGTGTCCCGCCTCGGGCGCGGTGGCGTCCTCCCGGCCCACGTGGGCGGGGCGCCCGGCGGGGCCGCGTCAGCCGATGCGGTCGGCGATCCAGGCCTGCACCTGCTCGGCCACCCCGGGCTCGCGATAGAGCGGGTTGCTGTGGTTGATGCCCGGCTGGGTGATCACCGTCACGGGCACGCCCACCTGCCCCAGCATCGTCTTGAGCAGCTGGCTCTGCACCGGCGGCACGAACTCGTCCTTGGAGTGCACGGTCAGCATCGGCGCGTCCTTGCGGCTGGCGTGCCAGGCCACTTCCATGCTGGCCCAGACCCGCGAGCACTTGCCCTTGGGCGCGCAGCCACCGGCCAGGCGGATGGCGGCCGTACGGAGCTTGCGCTTGTTGGGGTCATCAGACTTTTCGCCGTCGGAGTAGGCGCGCAGCGGCGAGATGATCGGCGACAGGCCCACCACGCCCTTGAGGCCGGAGATGCCGTCGCCGTACGTGCCCACGGCCGCCGCGATGTGGCCGCCGGCGGAGAAGCCCACCACCACGTAGTTGCTCGGGTCGAACGCCCACCGCTCGGCGTGCTTGCGGGCCAGCGCGATGGCGGCCAGCGCGTCCGAGCGCTGCGCGGGCCACGCGGCGTCGCTGGAGAGCCGGTAGTTGAGGTTGAAGACCGTGTAGCCCAGCTCGGCGTACTGGCGGACGATCTCCTTCATGTAACGCTTGTCGCCGCCCGACCACCAGCCGCCGTGGATCAGGAAGACACCGGGGCGCTGCTGGCCGTCGGGGGTCCACCAGACGTCCATGGCCTGGCGTGCCTGGGGGCCGTACGAGACGGTCTCGGAGGCGAACTCGCCGAGCCCGTACTGGTCGACGACGTCCGTGGGGCCGGGCGTCGGCTCCTTGTTGGCGCTGGCGGCCACAGGTGTGAGCACGACGGCAGCGAGCGCGAGCACGCCCGCGAAAACCGCAGTTCGCACGGCCTTCCTTTCCCCCATGCAGATGGTCGGACCCATTGTGAGGGAAGAGACCGGTTCTTTGCATCTGGTGGCTATGAACATACGTCGGCCCGCATGTTGCCAGAATAAAGAGGCTGTCCGCTACACCTGCGAGTATGTACGGGTGAACAACATGGATGACGTCCTGGCCGGGCTCGACCCCGAGCAGCGCGCGGTGGCCGAGGCGGTGCGCGGTCCGGTGTGTGTGCTGGCAGGTGCGGGCACCGGCAAGACCAGGGCGATCACCCATCGCATCGCGCACGCGGTCCGCAGCGGGGTGGTCGACGCGCAGAGCGTGCTCGCTGTGACGTTCACCACTCGCGCGGCGGGGGAGCTGCGCCAGCGGCTGCGCGCGCTCGGGGCGCCCGGCGTGCAGGCCCGCACGTTCCACGCGGCGGCGCTGCGGCAGCTCACCTACTTCTGGCCGAGGGTCATCGGGGGCGAGGCGCCCTCGGTGATCGAGTCCAAGCTCCCGGTACTGGCGGAGGCCTGCCGCCAGATCCGGAAAAATGCGGATCGGTCCGAGTTGCGGGACATCGCGGCCGAGCTCGAGTGGGCCAAGGTCACCCAGATCGGGCCGGAGGACTACATGGCGGCCGCGGCGAAATACCACCGCACGCCCCCGGTCCCGCCGGAGGAGGTGGCTCGCCTTTACGAGGCGTACGAGCAGATCAGGCGCGAACGCCACCTGGTCGACTTCGAGACCATCCTCGAGCTGACCGCCGCGGTGATCACCGAGCACCAGGAGGTCGCGGCGCAGGTCCGCCAGCAGTACCGCTATTTCGTCGTGGACGAGTACCAGGACGTCAACCCGCTGCAGAAGCTCCTGCTCGACACCTGGCTCGGCGGCCGCGACGACCTCTGCGTGGTCGGCGACCCCAACCAGACGATCTACTCCTTCACCGGCGCCACCCCGCGTTACCTGACCGGCTTCGCGGTCGAGCACCCCGACGCCGCCGTCATCAAGCTGGTGCGCGACTACCGCTCGACCCCGCAGGTGGTCGACCTGGCCAACCGGCTGATCGTCAGGTCTCCGCACCGGCTCGACCTGGTGGCCCAGCGCCCCGACGGCCCCAAGCCGTCGTTCTCCGACTACGACGACGAGCCCGCCGAGGCCGCGGGGGTGGCCCGCGCGATCAGGAAGCTGCTGGACAAGGGCGTGCACTCGCGGGAGATCGCGATCCTGTTCCGCGTCAACTCGCAGTCGGAGGCCTACGAGGAGGCCCTGTCCAAGGCCGAGATCCCGTACGTGCTGCGCGGCGCCGAGCGCTTCTTCGACCGCCCGGAGGTCCGGCAGGCGGTCGTCCTGCTGCGTGGCGCCGCCCGTTCCTACGCCGGGGAGCCCCTGGCCGCCGAGGTCCACCACATCCTGGCCGGCGTCGGCCTGACCCCCTCCCCGCCGGGCGGCGGCAAGGCCAGGGAGAAGTGGGAGTCCTTGAAGGCGCTGGCGGACCTGGCGGAGGACATGGCGGCCGAGGGCGCCGACCTGCCCACGTACGTGGCCGAGCTGGAGCGCCGGGCCTCCGAGCAGCACGCCCCGCCCGTGGAGGGCGTCACTCTCGCCTCGCTCCACGCCGCCAAGGGCCTGGAGTGGGACGCCGTCTTCCTGGTCGGCCTGACCGACGGCATGCTCCCCATCATCTACGCCGAGACCGCCGAGCAGATCGAGGAGGAGCGCCGCCTCCTCTACGTGGGCGTCACCCGCGCCCGGGAGCACCTCTCCCTCTCCTGGGCCGGCGCCCGCGCCCCCGGCGCCCGCAGGACCCGCCGCCCCTCCCGTTTCCTCGACGGCCTCGCCCCCCGCACCGCCTCGTCCCCGCCCCGCGTCTCGACCGCGCCCCGCGAACGGCGTGCGGTGGCGGCGCCGGTGAGCTGCCGGGTGTGCGCGAAGACGCTGGTGGCGGCCGCCGAGCAGAAGCTGGGACGCTGCTCCACGTGCCCGGCGGACTACGACGAGGCCCTCCTCGAACGCTTGAAGGCCTGGCGCACCGCGACCGCCAAGGAGGCCAAGATCCCGCCGTACGTCGTCTTCACGGACGTGACCCTCCAGGCCATCGCGGAACGCGCGCCCTCCACGGAGCAGGAGCTGCTGTCGATAGCGGGCATCGGCAAGATCAAGGTGGACCGGTACGGCGAGGCTGTCCTGTCTCTCTGCCGCGCAGACTGACAGCCCCCCTTTAGTCCCATATAAGGAGCACGTCAGACTTGTCCCCAACACCCGAGATCCCAAGGGGGACGGACACGTGAACGAGGCGCTGAAGGAGCTGCTGGACCTGCTCGACCTGGAGCAGATCGAGCTCGACATCTTCCGGGGACGGAGCCCGGAGGAACGCATCCAGCGCGTCTTCGGTGGTCAGGTGGCGGCCCAGGCCCTCGTGGCGGCGGGCCGTACGGTGCCGAAGGACCGTCACGTCCACTCCCTCCACGCCTACTTCATCCGCCCGGGCGACCCCGCCGTCCCGATCGTCTACAACGTCGACCGCCTGCGCGACGGCCGTTCGTTCACCACCCGCAGGATCGTCGCCGTCCAGCACGGCAAGGCGATCTTCACGATGTCGGCGTCGTTCCACATCCCCGAGGAGGGCGTGACGCATCAGGCGTCCGTCATGCCGCAGGTGCCCGACCCCGAGACGCTCCCCACGTTCCGGGACCGGATGTTCGACGCCGTCGGCGACCACCCGGAGCTCCGCGAGTGGTTCTCGCGCCCCCGCCCCGTGGACGCCAGGTACGTCTCGCCGCTCACCTGGGAGGCGTTCAAGAACCCCGACCTGCGCAGCGCCGAGACCAACGTGTGGTTCCGCTACCACGCCGACCTGCCCGACGACCCGCTCCTGCACGTCGTGCTGGCCGCGTACGCGTCCGACTTCACGCTGGTCGACACGATCCTGCTGGCCCACGGCATGGCCTGGGGAGCCTCCAACATGTCCGGCGCCTCGCTGGACCACGCCATGTGGTTCCACCGCCCCTTCAGGGCCGACGACTGGTTGCTCTATGCTCAGGAGTCCCCCTGGTCGGGGGGAGCTCGGGGACTTGCTCGCGGCGAGATGTTCACTGCGTCAGGTGAGCTCGTGGTCTCGGTCGTTCAAGAGGCCATGATCCGCCTGACGAAATAGTGCCGACACGCCGCGTGCAATAGGCCGCCAGGCGCGGTCAATGTAACAAAATCGCAGGTAGAAAATATGTTGCCCGTTCCCGGGTTCCCGGTTTAGGGTCATGGTCAAGCGAGTCGGACACTACTGTTCCGACGATCTCGAGAGTGGAGGTGAGTCACCGGTGATCAGCATTCAGATGGCAGCTACGCAGTGGCTCGCTTCCGCGTGCCGTGTCTCGGTGAGGCTCGTCGATGGCCCCGCCATGCTGCGGCAGGAGAAGTCTGTCCGTAGCCAGGCCGCCGCCTACCACGCGCGCGCCCACTTCGGCGCCGCCACGCCAGCTGCTCCTGTCTACAACGCACGTATCGAACTGCCGGCCTACCAGCTCACCAAGGGTGGACTGTGGGGTCCGCAGCCCTGGAGGGATACACCGGTCATAACCTGACCGGCGTACAGCCCCCCAGGCCGCGGATCCTGCAGACGGATCCGCGGCCTTACTTATTTGTCCGTGATTCGCGACCACCTACGAGGTGCCCGACCAAGATCAAAGAGATCTGACAAAAGGAGAAAGCAGATGGGGGCGAAGACGATCATGGACCTGATCGACGAAGCCAAGATCCCCTGCCGTACCGACCCTGACCTGTGGTTCGCCGAGTCGCCGCAGGACGTCGAGTTCGCCAAGGCTCTCTGCGGCGGATGCCCGATCCAGAAGGCCTGCCTGGCCCGCGCGCTCGAGCGCGAGGAGCCGTGGGGCGTCTGGGGCGGCGAACTCATCCTCAGGGGAGCCGTCGTTCCCCGTAAGCGTCCGCGCGGGCGTCCCCGCAAGCACCCGGTCGCTGCCTGAACATCGCACCTTCAATCAGAAAGTGAACAAACCAATGAACGCTCAGATCGCTAGGAGCCGAGCAGTGCCGGATCTCATCCATGAGCTGGTGAATGACCGAATACAAACCCTTCACCGCGAGGCGGAGGAGCAACGCCTCATCGCGCGGGTCACGCGCGTGCAGCGTGCGCGGCGCAAGGTCCAGCGGGCGAACGACCGCCTTCGTGCGGCCCTGAGCCGCCAGATCTGACCTGGGAGGTCCTGCCGCCGGCGCAGGATCTCCCTTTAGATCCCCCAAAGAGCCGGGCGCCCGAAGCGCCCGGCTCTTTGCGCTTGCACACGCCCCCGAACCCCGCCGCCCACACCTCACACCTCAGACCTCCGCCTTCGGTCCCTTCGCGGCCTCGCCCCTTCGCGACCTCGGCTCTCCGCCACGTCGGATCCCGCCACGTCGGATCCCGCCACGTCGGATCCCGCCACGTCGGATCCCGCCACGTCGGATCCCGCAACGCAGACCTCGCACGTCCGACCCCGGATCCCGCAGCTCGCGCCTCGACCCCCGCAGCTCGGAGCCTGACCCCGCCCTCCGACCCCCCGCCCTCAGATCTCCGACCCCGCCGACGGTGCCGCCCTCCGGCCGCCGACCCCCACCGACGGCGCCGTCCTCCGCCCTTCTGGGCCTCCGCCGACGGCGCCGCCCTCCGGCCGCCCGGCTTCCGGCCTCCGCCGAAGGTGCCCCCCGACCCCGACCCCCGGATCCAGTGCCCGCAGCCCGAATTTCGTATCCCGGACCGCGGACCCTGGACCCGGCGCCCGCAGTTCATAGCCCGCGGCCGCCCCGTAGTGCGCGGCCCGTAGTACGCCATCACCTTCGGGTGCCGCATCGCCGGAGCCGCCGCCGATGATCGCTCAGGCCGTGGGCCGTACGTCCCCCCTCCGTGTCGGATGCGCGACGAACTCCTCCGCCCGCCACAGCCGAGCCGCCATCCACGCGACCCCGATCGCCGCCACCACGAGCCCCGCCAAGTACACCGGCACCGGCACCACGCTCCGCAACGACCCCGGAACCATCCCCACCGCATAGAGCACCACGCCGACCGCGGGCATGGCCCCGCTCCTGATCGCCGCCACGCTGAAGGTCAGCACCCCCGCCAACAGCACGGCCGACGTGACGAGGAAAGCCCGCCCCGTGCCCCCGGCCAGCAGCTCGCTGACCGTGCCCCCGCCTAAGTAGGGGAAGACGAAGTGCAGGATGTACTCGATGGCGAACGCCCCGGCCAGCCCGGCCGAGTTGAGCACGTACCCGATGAGTCCGAGACCGCCTGCCGTACCCCGAACGATCAGGTAGATGCCGGTGATCGCGAGGAGACCCGTCAGCGCCCCGAACGGCGCGATGGCGTGCGTGAACGCCGTCTCAGGCAGCAGCCCGGCGCGTCGGGCCGAGTTCACCACGAGCAGGACGGCACACACGAACCCTGCCGCCGCCGTGACCCGATAGACACCCATCCCTGGAGCCCTTTCTCTCGGTGATATCAAGCGATAACGCTCGTTATGATGCGCGTTATCGCGAGATATGGTGAGAGCGTGCCGAGAGACGTAAGCACCCCGAAAGAACTCGGCGCGCTGCGCCAGGGCCTGCTCGACGCGGCCATGCGCGTTCTCCGCGAACAGGGCGCCCTCCACCTCACCCTCCGCCGCGTCGCGGACGTCGCGGGCGCCTCCACGATGGGCATCTACACCTGCTTCGGCGGCCGTGCCGGCCTCTTGGAAGCGATCTACGAGTACGGCTTCAGCATTCTGCACGACGCCATGACCACGTCACTGAACGGCCACGCCGACCCCCTGGCCCGGATCATGGCGGTGGCCCGCGGCTACCGGGAGTTCGCGCTGGCGGATCCCGCTCTCTACGCGCTGATGTTCGAGCGCCCGCTTCCCGACTTCGACCCGTCACCACAGCGCCGGAACGACGCCCTCGGCCTCACCTTCGACCTCCTCGCCCAAGCCACCTCGGCCGCGGCCGAGGCCGGGCTCATCCAGTCGAACGACCCGGTACGTGCGGCGTACCTGGTGTGGACCACCATCCACGGCATCGTCAGCATCGAGCTGACCTGCTCACTCCGCAGCCCGCTACCGGGCTGGTTCCTGAACTCGCGCGAGGAAGGCGAACGCGTACTCACCGACGGCGTCCACGCCCTCCTCGCCGGCCTCACCTGAACAACCCCGGAAGCGCCCGGCCGAAAAAGGCCCCTCGAGACCGGTACAGACTCCCCCGCTCAACAGCCCGCCACAGCCGAGAAATCCACAGCACACTGACCACCCCCATCCGCACTTGAGGGTGGACCCGGTAGCCGCGGCTATTCCGTGGGCCGGCGTGCCCGCCTGACTTCGCGGTCGACTGCCCAGGCATCCGCCACTGAGCCCAGGTGCCCGAGCTTGTCGGGATTGATCACCGTATGGATCGTCTGGATCTGCCCGTCGAGTACATCGAGCGTCAGGGTGTGGAGCACCTTGCCGTCCCGGTCGCGGAAGATCGCCCCCGGCTGGCCGTTGACCTCGTGCGGCTCGACCGTCACGCCGGCCAGGGCCATCCGGGGGAAGACGGAGGCGAGCAGCCGGGCCACGTTCTGGGCGCCCATGACGGCCTTGGCCAGCTGCGGGGCCTTCCCGCCGCCGTCGCCGACCATCGATACGTCGGCCGCCAGCAGGCTCTGCAGGCCGGCGACGTCACCTTCGCGGAGGGCGTCGAAGAACCGCGACGCCAGTGCTTCTCGCTCTTTGCGGTTCGCCTCGAAGCGGGGCCGGCCTGCGGCCATATGGCGCCGCGCCCGCACCACCAGCTGGCGGCAGGCCGCCTCCGAGCGCCCCACGGCCGACGCGACCTCGGGAAAGTCGAAGTCGAACACTTCCCGCAGCACGAAGACCGCCCGCTCGAGCGGGGACAACCGCTCCAGCAGCACCAAGGCCGCCATCGACAACGAGTCCGCCAGCTCCGCCGACCGCTCCGGGTCCTGGTAAGGGTCGGCCAGCAGCGGCTCGGGGAGCCACGGTCCGACGTACTCTTCTCGCCGGACGCGGGCCGAGCGCAGCACGTCGATGGAGAGCCGGGTCACCGTGGCCGAGAGGAACGCCTTGGTCGACCTGGGCTCCGTCGGGGCGGCCTCGAAGCGCAGCCAGGTCTCCTGGACCGCGTCCTCGGCCTCGCTCACGCTGCCCAGAATCCGGTAGGCGATCGAGAACAACAGCGGCCGCAGCTCCTGAAACTCCTCGGCCCTGCTCATACCAGCTCCTCCTTGAAATCCTGCTGCCACGACGGCTGGCGCAGCTGCGGGCCGAGCTCCCGCTTGGCACCGGCGTCGGAAATTCCGCGCCCCTCGCTCATCATCGTCACCACCACCTGCCGACCCGGCACCGGGGCCCGCCATACGGCCACCCGCTCCGCTTCCGTGAGATGCGGCGCCCGCTCCGCTTCCGTGAGATGCGGCGCCCGCTCCGCTCCCGGGAGATGCGGCGCCCCGTTCGCTCCCGCCAGATGCGGCACCCGCTCCGCTCCCGCGCGATGCGGCACCCACTCGCGAGCCAGAGGCGGATCGCCCACGACGTTGAACATCCACCGCCAGAACCGTGGCACTCGCCGCCGCCCCGGTACCCCGCTCCCGCCTGCCACGACCCCTCGCCTGATCATCCCGGTCCCACCCCCCGTCATCCCGCGAAGGGCCCGACACCGAAGCGGCCCCACGCAATGAACGCCGCAACCGCGAGATAGACCAGGTTCAGCACCACGAACGCGTATTCGCCACGCCGGCCGTGGGTGATCATCGCGCCGACCATCAGCAGAACCCAGCAGACCGCGGTCACCGGCACCAGAACCGGCGCGATGTCGAGCGCGGCGGGCAGAATCAAGCCCACCGCGGCCAGGAGCTCAAGGACACCCAGCGTCCTGACGAAGCCGGCACCGACGTCCGCGGTCCATCCCCCGCCAGGAACGGTGGCCAGCTTCTCCTTGGGCACGAACGTCTTACTGATCCCGCCGCTCACCGCTACCGCGGCCAGCAACCCGGCAGCGATCCACAACGCGAGGTTCATCGTCCACTCACTCCTTGACAGCGGATTGCCTGCATTCCCTAGACGAGACAGCAACCTCCACCAGTGACATCTCCGAACACCCGCACATACCGCCTTCTCGGGCACGTCCTCACGGCAGGCTGCCGATTGTGAGGGTGCTCACACCGTGTCACAGCTCAGGGAGGCTCTCTCGTCTCAGAGGGCATGACGAACACGGAACAGACCTCGGTGCTGATCACCGGAGGCAACAAGGGGCTCGGTTTTGAGGCGGCCCGGCGGCTCGGGGAGCAGGGCTGGACGATCTTTCTCGGCTCGCGCGACGAAGGGCGAGGCCGGGCGGCCGCCGCCAAGCTGACCGACGGCGGCGCGAACGTGGTCATGGTCCCACTGGACGTGACCTCGGACGAGTCGGTGGAGGACGCGGTGCGGCTCGTTCGCGAGCACACCGACCGACTCGATGTGCTGATCAACAACGCAGGCGCGCCGGGAAGGATCGTCGCGCCTGCGGACGCGACGGCTGACGAGATTCACTCCGTCTACGACACCAACGTGTACGGACCGGTCAGGGTCACGCACGCGTTCCTTCCCCTGCTGCAGGCGGCGGACCATCCGCGAGTGGTGATGGTGTCCAGCGCCGTCGGTTCCTTCGCGGTCGTGACCGATCCGGAGCAGCCCGTCTCGAAAATGCACGAGCTCGCCTACAGCTCGTCGAAGGCGGCGCTGAACATGATCACCGTCCGGTACGCCCAGGCGCTCCCGGAAATCAAGTTCAACCTGGTCACCCCCGGAGAAGTCGCCAACCGCAAGTTCGCCGCCACCGACATGAACAATCACACCGGCCAGCTGACGGTCACCGAGGGCACCGACCCGATCGTCAAGCTCGCGATGATCGACGCCGACGGTCCGACCGGCATCTTCATCGATCGCCTCGGCGGCGTCGCCTGGTGACCGAACGTCTCCCCGGTCCGGCGGACCCCTGATCTCCAGGGCATCTGCTCGCCCGGGGCGGCTCGCTGCAACCCGTACGACGAGCAAAGGAGCACCACCATGATCCTGATCACCGGAGCCAACGGCGTCGTGGGACGTCAGGTGCTGAACCTGCTGCTGCAGGAGGGCGCGGCCGTCGCCGCGGTCACTCGCGGTCCCGGCGAGGTCCGGCTTCCTGACGGCGTGAGAGCTGTCCGTGGTGACCTGTTTCATCCCCAGTGGATGGAGGCGGCGCTGGAAGGAGTGGAAGCAATACAGATCAGTCCGCGTGCCGTCGGCCCCGGCCTCGGCGATCTACTGAAGCTCGCCGTCAAGCAAGGGGTACGACGCGCGGTGCTGCTGTCGGCCACGACCGTGGAGCATCCGGCCGGGGAGCCCCGCTTCGCCGCCCAGTTCAAGCTCGCCGAGGACCTCGTCACGAGTTCCGGCCTGGACTGGACGGTCCTGCGCCTGTCCGACTTCGCCGCCAACGCCCTGGCCTGGGCGCCCCAGATCAAGGCCGGTGACGTAGTACGCGGCGCCTACGGCCAGGCCGCCACCTCCCCGATCCACGAAACCGACATCGCGGCCGTCGCCGTACAAGCCCTCCTGAACAACATGCACACGGGGTCGATCCACACGCTGACCGGGCCGCAGTCACTGGACCAGTTCGAGAAGGTGCGGCTCATCGGCGCCGCCATCGGCCGAGCGCTGTCCTTCCAGGAACTCCCGCCCGAGCAGGTACGGCAGGGCATGCTCGCGCAGGGACTGCCCGAAGAAGTCCCCGCCCGTCTGCTCGGCTCCCTGGCCGACTACGCCAACCGCCCAGGCCCCACCACCAGCACCGTGGAAGATCTGCTGGGCCGACCCGCACTCACCTTCGCCGACTGGGCACGCGACAACGCACCGGCCTTCAGCAGCTGACCGTCACCGCCCAGCCCTCGCCAACCCCTGACCGCCCGAAGACACTCCTGATGTCGGCACCGAGGAACGGAGACAGGCCCTGATGCCCCGGCTTCCGGCAGTCGGCTCGGCGCTGGCGGGTGAGGTGCCCCGGCTGCTCCCGTTCAACTGATCCTGATGTCGGTGCGGTGGGATGGGGAGGGGCTCTGGTGCTCGGCTTTCGGCGGTCAGTTCGGCGCTGGCGGGTGAGGTGCCCCGGCCGCTGCCCATCCAACTGATCCTGATGTCGGTGCCGAGAGAGGGGGACAGGCCCTGATACTCGGCTCCGGCCGCGTGCTTGGGGAGGGCGTCAGCTCGGCAGCGGCGGAAGAGGTGCGGTGCCGGGGTGCTCACCCACCGGCGCCGGCTCAGCACCCTGGAGGGGGTGTGCTGACCATCAGCGCCGGTGGGATCACCGAGCATGGCACAGGCGCATGCACGGGCCTCGTGGACCGAGCCGGCCGGGGGTCACGAACCCGGACGGGACGTGGGGGAAGCCGGATCGGTCGCGGACAGCAGGGCGCCGCACTCACCTCAGGAACCATGACGCCGAACCGTGCGCGAGCTCATGCCGGCCTGACCGCGTTCGTGCTACCCGCGCCATGGGGGGTGGGGGAGCGAGTGGGTCCGCGGAGGTGGTGAGCAGGCGCGCGGATCGGCGCATGTGGATCCTTTCGCGTGAGTAACGGTTTGCACTCGTATCATTACACAGCGAAGTCAGAAGTTAACCTCATGTTCAGTAAAATCCCTGCGGCCCACCAACGAGCCGCCAGATCAGCCCCCGGAGCAGGGACGATCAACCGATGGTCAGGGCCTCGTCGTCGGGGTCGTCGGCGAAGCCGGGGACCCAGCGGATCACCTCGTCGCGGAAGCGCGCCGTGGTGCCCAGCTGGCAGAGGACGCCGATGCCCGCCGCGTGGACCCGGTGGATGAGCACGTACGAGGCAGGCAGGTTGAGCTGCCGGACCACGTTGGTGGGTCGTAGATCCGTCACGTTCGCCGCCTGGGCCTGCAGCCACTCCCGGCTGAACGTGAACTCCTCCACCGCCGTCGGCTCCACATACGGCGCGAGGAAGGTCCGCAGCAGGTCCGGATCGATCTCGATGTCGCTGCGGATGAAGCCTTCCCGGCGCAGGCCCGCCATGACGGTCTCCATGTCGCCCTCGTTGAAGATCCGCGTCAGCTGCCCGAACGCCTTCGGGTAGCCCTCGGGCAGGCGGTTGACCGCGCCGAAGTCGAGGACGCCGAGCTTGCCGTTGGCCAGCATGCGGAAGTTGCCCGGGTGCGGATCGGCGTGGAGCATTCCGACCCGCGCGGGGGAGCAGAAGAGGAAACGTACGAAGAGTAAACCCGCGCGGTCGCGCTGCTCCTTGGTGCCCTCGGTGATGACGCGGGACAGCGGAGTGCCGTCCATCCACTCACTGACCAGCACCAGCTCGTTGGCCGCGACCACATCGGGGACGTGGAAGTCGGGGTCGTCGTCGAACTCCAGCGCGAAGGCGTGCTGGGCTTCGGCCTCCCGGAGATAGTCGAGCTCCTCCGCGATGCGTTCGCGCAGCTCCGTCAGCACGGCTTTCACGTCGAGGCCGGGAAGCATCACGCCGAAGAGCTTGCCCAGCCGTGCCAGCTGTGCGAAGTCGCCGAGCAGAGCCTTACCCGCCCCCGGGTACTGGATCTTGACGGCCACCTCTCTGCCGTCGTGCCACACGGCCTTGTGCACCTGACCGATGGACGCCGCGGCAGTCGGCTGGTCGTCGAACGACAGGAAGTTTTCCCGCCAGTCGTCACCCAACTGCTCGGTGAGCACCTTGTGAACGGTGGACACGGGCAGCGGGGGAGCAGCGTCCTGCAGCTTGGTCAGCGTGGCTCGATAGGGGCCGACGATCTCCGGCGGCAGCGCCGCCTCGAAGATGGACAGCGCCTGCCCGAGCTTCATCGCGCCGCCCTTGAGCTCGCCGAGCACCTTGAAGATCTGCTCGGCCGTACGCTGCTGAACCTCCTGAGCCACGATCTCCGCAGACTTGCCGCCGAGCCGCTTGCCCAGCCCGAGAGCGGCGCGGCCGGCGAAACCGAGCGGAAGGGTGGCCAGCTTGGCGGAACGCGTGACAGCACGGCGCGGAAGATCGCTCACCCTCATGCGCGGAACCTCGACGAGATACCGCTTCCCCCCTTCATGGTCGTCCTCTGAGCACGTCAGTCGCGGTTAGGAGACATGACCATTCTTAGCGAATATGGATTGTTTCGCATACAACGACATTGCGGATGTATGGTCCACGACCGTCTTTTCCAGCGCCAATCAGGTGTTACGTCCATTGTGCCGTTGGTCACAGCCGACCCTCCGTCATCTAGGTAAGCAAGCGCATGGCCGGTCACCGCCGCCGCGACCAGCGCCGCCAGGGCGACGTCGCAGGCGATCTCGCCCGGCGGATACCCGCCCAACCGGGCGGTGACGATCGGCCACAGGGGGTCGCGATCCCGCCGCGTCAGATCCAGGCAGTGCAGGCACGCCGTCTTCCCCGGGATGACCAGCGGTCCCACGGTCCCATGCCCTTCGAAGGCCGACGCCAGGAGGTGCGGGATGCCGAGCGAGGTCAACTCGCTGACCAGCACCCCGTCCAGGGGTCCGACGGGTGCGAGTATGACGAGGTCGGGGCGATCCGACTTGTCTCCAAGATACGGGCCTCCCGCCACTGCGTTGACGGATGGCCTCACCCTCTCGTCGGTCTCATGCACCAGGCCGCCCCGACGGCGTCCCGCCTCCGCGGAGGCTGCAATCCGTGCCGCGCCGCTGGACTGGGTGCCTTCTGCGGTCTGAGCGGAGCGCATGCCCTCACGAAAGTCTTCTCCGGTCTGCGGGACTCGGGTGCTTTGTACAGCTGGGGTGGTACGAGGGCCTTTCCCGGCTTGCGGGCGTTGGGGCTGGGCTGCCTGGCCGGGCTGGGCTGCCGGCATCCCTCGGGGTTGGGCAGTTTGAGCAGGTTGGGCAGGTCGGGCAGGCTGGGTGGGTCGGGCTGTTGGGACTCCTCCGATGCCACGGTTGTTTACGGTGGCGCGGGAGTTGTCGCTCGCACGGCTGGAACCGGTGGCGCGGAGGTTCTCGCTTGCGCGGGTGGAAGCGGTGGCGCGGGGGTTGTCGCTTGCGCGGGTGGAAGCGGTGGCTTGGGGGTTGTCGCTTGCGCGGGTGGAAGCGGTGGCTTGGGGGTTGTCGCTTGCGCGGGTGGAAGCGGTGGCTTGGGGGTTGTCGCTTGCGCGGGTGGAACCGGTAGTACGGGCGTTGCCGCTTGTTCCGGTAGAACGGGTGCCGCCGGTGGCGATGGGCCGAGGTGGGTCGGTGCGGTGAGGGACGGGCGGTGCGGTGTTGGCAGCGGCAGCGGGACTGCGCCGCGCTGTGGGGAGGGGGCTGTTGGAGGTTGGTTCCGCTGTGGGGGCGTGGCCACCGGAGGTGAGTCGGGCTGTGGGGGTGGGGCTGCCGGAAGTTGGTTGTGCTGTGGGGGTGGGGCTGTTGGAGGTTGGTTCCGCTGTGGGGGCGTGGCCACCGGAGGTGAGTCGGGCTGTGGGGGTGGGGCTGCCGGAAGTTGGTTGTGCCGTGGGGGCGTGGCTGTCGGAGGTTGGTTGTGGTGTGGGGGTGGGGCCGCCTGAGGTGAGTCGTCTGGCGACCATCGCGGCGCCGATCTCGCGGGGGAGGCCCATCTCCGTCCAGGTCAGGCCGCCCGGTGTGATGTCGCACGGGCGTGCCATGCCTGGGTCGAGGATCCGGATGTTGCCGATGCCGGAGGCGGCGAGCAGGGCGACGACCTGGGCGCCCACTCGGCCTGCCCCATAGACGCGCACCCGCCGCTCACGGCGCCGGGCGATGAGGCCGATCGCGCCGTCCGGGGCGGTCGAGGCGAGGTCGAGGGCGTCCAGGTCTGGTCGCAGGCGGTCCCGTTCGGCCAAGGAGAGGTCGGCGATCGGCGCGGGGCTGGTGGCGGCGTCGTGGAGTGCGCCTTGGGCGGCGAGCTGATCCAGCAGGGATCGGGCGTGGACCTCGTCCAGGCCCGCAGCGGCCGCGTCTCTCACTACGCACTCCAGGTCGCGGGTGCCGTCGAGGCCCTCTATCCATTGCCGGACGGCTTCGGTCAGGCCGCTCAACATGACGGCCCGGAGGGGGTGTGCGCCGTACTGGAGAGTGTGCTTGTCGCGGATGATGCGCCGGAGGGCGGGCTTCACACGTGGCCTCATGGCGGGAAGGGTTCCATGCCGGAGCAAGATCCCGAGTGGGTTCGGCGGTGGTTGTGGATAACTCCGGGCTCCGAGAGGGCCTGTGGAGAGGAAGAGGCAGGCAAGCAGGTCAGAGTGCTGATGAGGGGGCAAATGCGGCTGATGAGGGGCAAGGTCGCTCCCAATTGGGCCGGGGAGGTCCATGTCGGCCAGGTCAGTCGGCCAGGTCAGTCGGCCAGGTCAGTCGGTCACGTCAGTCGGTCACGTCAGCGGGCCAGGTCGGCCGGCCAGGTCGGCGGGCGCGTCAGCGGGTCACGTCAGCGGGCCACGTCAGGGGCCGGATTGCGTAGGAGTGAGGGAGTGACTCTTGGGGCGCGGAAAGGTGGCCTCGGCGTCCCCAAGTGCAGGGGGCAAGGAGGGTGGGGAGGGGATCGGTAGATAAAGCTCTGGTAAATCAATCTTTCCCGAAAAACGACCGAATGTCGGAAGTCCGCCGGCCCGGAATGAAGATCATTTAGAACGCTCCCATCCCCACAAGCCCCCGCAAACTACCCCAGAACCAAGACCATCAAGACCAGGAAGCCGTGCTGAGGTGGGAATCTTCTGTCCGGCCCCGTGACCACGGCCTCCGCAGGCGTGATCAGGGGCTCGACGCCCATCGGGAAACGCCGCGTGCCCAAATTCACCGGCTCTTAATCATCTGACCAGCAGAAACAACGTCCACCCTCTGTGGAATTTCGCCACGGTCGGCTAACGTGCATATGTGCCCCCCGAGACAGTCGAGGTTCGTCGCAGTTCTCGTCGCCGGCGTACGGTCTCCGCCTACCGCGACGGCGACAAGACGATCGTGCTCCTGCCCGCCTGGCTGAGTGGCGAAGACGCAGATGAATGGGTGAGCCGGATGCTGGATCGGCTGGCTGCGAAGGAACGCCGACGAAGGCCCACCGACGAGGCGCTGCTCGAACGAGCCAGAGAACTGTCGGCCAAGTTCCTCGACGGCAAGGCGGAGCCGGCGAGCGTGCGCTGGGTCGACAACCAGCAGCACCGATGGGGCTCGTGCACTCCCGAGAACGGCACGATCAGGATCTCGACCAGGCTCAAGGGCCTGCCCGAATGGGTCATCAACTATGTGATCATCCACGAGTTGGTGCATCTGCTGGTGCCCAGTCACGGGACCAAGTTCTGGGCGCTGGTAGAACAGTATCCCAAGGCTGAACGCGCGCGCGGGTTTCTGGAGGGATTCTCGGCCGCGGCCCAGACGGCACCGGAGGAGTGTTGACGCGCATCGCCGCGGTCCTGGTACGACAGCGCATGGCACAGGCGGCGCCCCCGGGCGTGGACCCGGCGCGATTCCTCGAAGCGGTGGCGGAGGACACCTACGAGATGGTCGCGGGGCTGGAGCTCGTCACCCCGGTCCTGATCACCAGCGTCCCCGAGCTGGAGGAGATCGTCTGGCCGGGCACCGAAGTAATCACGATAAAAGACGACGAACCGCTAAAAATCATCCTCGAGCGCCTCAAAGCCGACCAAACTGACCAAGCCAGCCAAGCCGCTGTGATCAGCGCGGACGCGCCCGATCTGCCGCCCCTCCTCGTCGGCAAGCTGTTCAGGGAGCTCGGCAGGGCCGAGATCACCATCTGCCCGGCGGAGAACGGCGGCGCCGTGGCCATGGCCTGCGCGCTCCCCCCGCCCACCTGGGCGGACCCCGACCTCGACGACGCGCAGATCGTGACCACCCTGCGCGCCCAGGCCCCCGGCCCACGTAAGGTCGCCACCACCCCGGGCTGGCACCGGCTGCGCACCCCCGATGACGTCGAACGCCTCGACCCGGGCCTGGAAGGCTGGGAGAGCACCAGGGCGCTGATCAGGGCACGGTGAGCTCGGCCAGCACCGCCCGGTGGTCGGTCCTCGGCACGTCGCGCACGCTGACCTCCTTCACCCCCACCCGCTCGTCCACCAGCACGTGGTCGATCGTGATGATCGGCGGCACCCGCTTGTTCGCCGGCCACGTCGGTATCAGCCCGGCCCCCACGGTGTCGGCCGCGTCCTTGTAGCCGCGAGCCAGCAGCCCGCGCAGGGCGGCGTGGTCGAGCGAGGCGTTGAAGTCACCCGCGATGATCCGGATCCGGTCGGGGGAGGCGGAGGGAAAGGCCGCCATGGCCTCGTTCCACTCGACGACCTGGGGCCCGAGCGGCGGGAACGGATGCGCGTCGATGAACTCGATCGGCTTCCCGCCCGGCAGCGAGATCAGCGCGGCGGGCATCTGGTGCCCGACCGGCGGGATCAGGTTCCACAGCGGCTCCACCGGATGCTTGGAGTAGAGCCCGCTCCCGCCGGCGCTCCACTCGTCCTGCAGCACGCGGTACGGCATCAGTTCCTTGAGCCCGGCCTCGTCGAGGTCGGCCACCGCCCCGGGGGTGAGCTCCTGCGTACTCAGCACGTCAGGCTGGAACTCGCGTACCAGCGTCATGATCGTCGCCGTGTCGGCCCGGCCGAACAGCATGTTGATCGTCATGACCTTCAGCGGCCTGCCCGTGGTGGCCTCCGCCCTGCCCAGCGCCCTGGGCAGGACGCTGAAGCCGAGCGCGGTCGTGGCCAGCAGCGCGACGGCGGTCGCCGCCCGCTTACGCCCGACCGCGGCGATCAGGAGCGGGACCAGCGAGCCGGCCGCGGCGTACGGGGTGGCGGTCATGATCTGCGTGGGCAGCGACCCCCGCTCCAGACCGGCCACCCGCACCACGGCCCAGGCCGCGAACGGGGTCACGGCCAGCCAGGTCAACGCCGTTCGGGGGAACTTCCGGCGCTTGCGCTCGGGTGTCACGATCGTGCCGCCGACGGCAGAAGTCTCCACGCAGCCCCCTATTTGGAACGACGCAAAAGACTCTAGCCAAACGCACGTGAGCCCGAGCTAAGCGCGGCCTGTCCGCGTGCGGCCAACCGCCGCGTCGCCTCGTCGGACAGCTCGGGGATCGCGTCCACGGGGAACCAGCGCAGGTCGAGCGACTCGTCGCTGATCACGGCCTCGGCGCCGGGCGGGGCCACGGCCGCGTACTCGACGTCCAGATGCCAGCTGCGCGGGGGGTGGCACCACACCTCGTGCCTGTCGAGCGCGAGCGGGCCGGGCAGCAGCTCCAGCCCGGAGATCCCCGACTCCTCCCACGCCTCACGCAGCGCGACGTCCGCGAGCGACATGTCGGTGATCTCGCAGTGGCCGCCCATGGGGAGCCACATCTTGGCCTTCGGATGCAGCGTGAGCAGCACCTGCGAGCCGTCGTGCGACAGCACCGCCGTCGTGGCCGTCAGATGCCCCGGTACGCATTCCCGCAGCATCGCGTCGTCGTGCGCGCCCAAATGCTCCAGGAACGCCAGGCGCAACGCCTCTTCCGGGGGCGTGGGCGCGCTCCACGCGGACAGCACCGCCACCGCGTCGCCGTGCAGGCTCAACTCGGGTCGCCCTTGTCGCCCTCGTCGTCCGGCTTCGCCTCCAGCTGGGAGATGTCCCAGGCCGCCTCACCGCGTACGAACGCGTCGGGATCGTCGAGGTCGTCGGCCGTCGGCATGAGGTCGGGGTGGCCCCAGAGCGCGTCGCGCCCCTCGAATCCGCGCTCGCTCTCCAGCGCGCGCCACAGCGCCGCCGCCTCACGCAGCCGCCGGGGCCGCAGCTCCAGCCCCACCAGCGTCCCGAACGTCAGCTCCGCGGGCCCACCGGTCGCGCGCCGCCGGCGTACGGTCTCGGCCAGCGCCACGGCGGAGGGCAGCTTGCCCTCGGCAGCCCGGTCGACCACGGTGGCCACCCACCCCTCGACCAGGGCGAGCATCGTCTCCAGCCGCGCCAGCGCGGCCTTCTGCCGCTCGGTCTCCTCGGGCTTGAGCAGGTTACCCCCGCTCAGCGCCTCCTGGATCGCCTGAGGGTTGTTGATGTCGAGACCGCGGATCTGCTCTTCGAGCGCCGAGGTGTCGACCGTGATGCCCTTGGCGTATTCCTCGACCGCGCCCAGCAGGTGGGAGCGCAGCCACGGGACGTGCTGGAACAGCCGGTGGTGCGCGGCCTCGCGCAGCGCCAGGTAGAGCCGGATCTCGTCGGCCGGGATCTCCAGGCCCTCGCTGAACGAGGCGATGCCCCCGGGCAGCAGCGCGGCCGTGTCGGACAGCGGCAGGCCGATGTCGGTCGTGCCGACCACCTCGCGGGCCAGCGAGCTGAGCGCCTGCCCGATCTGCTGGCCGACCATCATGCCGCCCATCTGCTTGAGCATGCCGAGCAGCGGACCGGCCATCTGCTGGGCCTCGGGAGGCAGCCCCGATCCGCCGAGCGCGCCGCCCATGGTCTCGACCATGCGCTCCGCGATCGGCTCACAGAGCTTGCGCCAGACCGGGATCGTGTTCTCGATCCACTCGGACCGGCTCCAGGCCCGCGGGTTGGACACGCCGCTCGGCAGCGTCGTCGCCTCGTTCAGCCACAGGTCGGCCAGGCTCAGCGCGTCGACGATCTGACGGCGCTCGCCTTCCATGACGCTCGGATCGCCTTGGGCGACCACGGCGTGACGTGCGATGTTCTTGGCCATGTCCCAGTTGACAGGGCCTGAACCCTGGGGCGCCGACAGCATGTCGGCGAACTGGCGCATCGCCTGAGCCATCTGCTCAGGGTTGCCGAACATGGCGAACGGGTTCTCGTTAGGGTCGTTTTCGCGACCTGGCAGGTCAGTCACCGCTCTACCTCGTGCAGGATGGAGGAGTCCACATCCGCCACGTTAGTCGTCCTACGGCGGATCAGTGCAAAGTGAGGACCTGGTGCCTACCTCGAAACGCCCGAGCCAACCCGTAGTAGCCGTCACCGGAGCGGCCTCCGGCATAGGCCGAGAGCTGCTCGCGAGGCTCGTATCCTCCGCGGGTTTCCGCAGGGTGGTGGCCATTGACGAGGAGCGCGGCGATGTTCCGGAAGCCACCTGGAGAGTGATCGACGTACGGGATCCGCTCTTGGCGAACCGGATCTCCGACATCGACGTCCTGGTCCATCTGGCCGGTGACTACGCCGTCGACTCCGACCCGTCCGAGCGGCGCGCGTACAACCTGCGAGCTGCCCAGACGGTGCTGACGGCCTGCGCGGCGGCGCGCGTGCGGCGTGTGGTGCTGGTCACGAGCGCGATGGTGTACGGCGCCGCGCCCGACAACGAGGTGCCCCTGCCTGAGGACGCCCCGGTGGCGGCCGAGCCCGACACCGGCGTCGTGGGCGACCACCTGGAGATCGAGTCCCTGGCCCGCCGGTCGCTGCGCAGCCACCCCGGCCTGGAGGTCACCGTGCTGCGCCCGGCCGCGGTCGTGGGCCCGGGAGTCGACACCGTCATCACCCGTCACTTCGAGTCGCCCAGGCTCCTGACCGTCAAGGGCTGCAACCCGCGCTGGCAGTTCTGCCACATCGACGACCTGGTCTCGGCGCTCGACCTGGCCGCCCGCGGCGTCGTCACGGGCGTGGTCGCGGTCGGCTCCGACGGGTGGATGGAGCAGGAGCAGGTCGAGGAGCTGTCGGGCATCCGCAGGTTCGAGCTGCCCGCGGGGCTGACGTTCAGCACGGCCCAGCGCCTCCACCGGCTGGGCATCACCCCGGCCCCGGCGACCGACCTGCACTACGTCGTCTACCCGTGGGTCGTCGACTGCACGGCGCTGCGCGAGGCTGGCTGGAAGCCCTCGTGGACGAACGAGGCCGCGTTCGAGGAGCTCCTGGAGCTGCGCGAGAACCGGACGACCGTGGTCGGCCGGCGCCTGCCCGTCAAGGAGGCCACGCTCACCGCGGCCGGCGCCACCGTGGCCGTCATCGGCACCGCCGCGATCGTCCGCCAGGTGCGCAAGAAGCGGCGCGCCTGAGAAATCCACCGTCAACCCGGCTTTGACCAGGTACGACGGCGTTTCGGCAGTCCATCGGGCGGATTTCTTGTTGGTAGGCTCTTTGCGTGGACGTCATCCGGTTGCTCGGCATTCGTGATACCCCGCTCTCCGTCGACGAGGTGCTGGCCGCCGTGGGCGACCACGCCGCCGGCGGCACCGCCGTCTTCGTGGGCACCGTGCGCGAGCAGGACCACGGAAAGCCGGTCACCGGGCTCTCCTACTCGGCCCACCCCTCGGCGGAGGCCGAGCTGCGGCAGGTCGCCGAGAAGGTGGCCGCCGACTTCCCCGTGACGGCGCTGGCCGCCGTCCATCGCGTGGGCGATCTGGAGCTGGGCGAGGCGGCCGTCATCGTCGCGGTGGCCGCGCCCCACAGGGACGAGGCGTTCAAGGCCTCGAGGCGGCTGATCGACGACCTGAAGGCAAACGTCCCCATCTGGAAACACCAGCTGTTCGCCGACGGCGAGACCGAATGGGTCGGCGCCGGCGAATAAGCTCATCGACATGTCACGACGCGCCCTGACCCTTCTGCTCGCGGGATTCCTCGTGCTCGCGCTCGGCGTGGT
Source organism: Nonomuraea sp. JJY05 (assembly GCF_043496855.1). Classification (NCBI taxonomy): domain Bacteria; kingdom Bacillati; phylum Actinomycetota; class Actinomycetes; order Streptosporangiales; family Streptosporangiaceae; genus Nonomuraea; species Nonomuraea sp. JJY05. The sequence goes on along the minus strand of NZ_JBIEIS010000019.1, from coordinate 16,250 downwards.
GGGCGCGTTCAGGCCGGTCCCGTACGTCGTGCTGAGCCCCGGCCCGACGGAGAACACGATCGGCGAGGTCGACAAGAAGCCCGTGATCTCGGTCAAGGGGCGGGAGACGTACCCGACCAGCGGCGCGCTGAGCCTGGTCACGGTGGCCTACCAGGGCGGCCCGGCCGCCCAGATCGACCTGCTGACGGCGCTGCGCGGCTGGATCGACCCGACCGTGGCGGTGGTCCCCGAGGAGACCATCTTCGCTCCCAACCGCGACCCCAAGGAGGTCGAGGAGGAGAACACGGTCGAGATGACCAACTCCCAGGACTCCGCCAGGGCCGCCGCCCTCAACGAGCTCAAGATCCCCTTCAACATGGTCGTGACCGTGGTCTCCACGGAAAAGGGCCGGCCCGCCGACGGCAAGCTGCTGAAGGGCGACGAGATCAACGCCGTGGACGGCAAGCCCGCGAAGGACGTCGACGTCGTGGGCGACGCGGTCAAGGCGCACAAGCCGGGCGACAACGTGGCCTTCTCCGTCACCAGGGGGAGCCAGAAACTCGACGTCACCGTGCCCACCGTGGCCGGCCCCAAGGGGCAGACCCTCGTGGGCGTGGTCATGCAGGCGAAATACAAGTTCCCGTTCGACGTCGACATCAACGTCGGCGACGTCGGCGGGCCGAGCGCGGGGCTGATGTTCTCGCTCGGCATAGTCGACAAGCTGACGCCCGGCGAGATCACCGGCGGCAAGCGGATCGCCGGCACCGGCACGATCCAGCCGTCGGGCGAGGTCGGCGCGATCGGCGGCATCGCCCAGAAGATGGTGGGCGCCAAAGACTCCGGCGCGACGATCTTCCTGACGCCCGCCGACAACTGCGCCGAGGCCATGAACGCCGTGCCCGACGGGCTCCGGCTGGTCAGGGCCGACACGCTGCACGACGCGGTGCTGGCGCTCGACGCGCTGCGCACGGGCAAGGGGAACGTGCCCGCGTGCGAGGCCGGATGAAACTTTCGGAGCTCGCCGTGCGTTAGCCGTAGGGCTGGCACAGCGGTGTAGGTTGCCAGACACGGACCGTTTCTTCATCACGACGAGGGGTTGGCCTTGAGCTTCCGGACCCCAGGAGCCGGTAGGGCGATGAGCTTGCCCCGCCGTCCGAGACTGCTTCTGCCTGTGGCGATCGCTCTGGTGGCGATCGTGGCGCTGTTTTTCCTATTTTCCGGTATTTACACCGACTATCTATGGTTTGACGCGGCCAACTACACGTCGATCTTCAGCGGCGTCCTGCTGACCGAGATCGTGCTGTTCCTGGTCGGGGCGCTGTTGATGGTCGGCATCGCCGGCGGCAACATGCTGCTGGCCTTCCGGATGCGGCCGATGTTCGGGCCGGCGATGTTCGGCGGGGGCAGCGGCGCCGACCGCTACCGCATGGCGCTCGACCCCCACCGCAAGCTGATCTTCATCGTCGGCATGGGCCTGCTCGCCCTCTTCTCCGGCTCCTCGTTCGCCGGCCAGTGGGAGACGTGGCTGAAGTTCGTCAACGGCGAGTCGTTCGGCAAGAAGGACTCGCTGTTCGGACTGGACATCTCGTTCTACATGTTCGACTACCCGTTCATCCGGATGGTGCTGAACTTCCTGTTCACCGCCGTGATCATCTCGATCGTCCTGGCGGCGATCACGCACTACCTGTACGGCGGGTTCCGGCTGCAGTCGCCGGGCGTGCACGCCTCCAAGGCGGCCCGCGTCCACCTGTCGGTGCTGCTCGGCGTCTTCGTCCTGCTGAAGGCCGTCGCCTACTGGGTCGACCGCTTCGGTCTGGTCTTCTCCGACCGCGGGTTCGTCCACGGCGCGTCCTACACCGACGTCAACGCCGTCCTGCCGGCCAAGACCATCCTCGCGATCATCGCCCTGATCTGCGCCGCCCTGTTCTTCGCCGGCATCTTCCGGCCCGGTGGCATGCTCCCCGGTGTCTCTGCGGGCCTGCTCGTGCTCTCGGCCATCCTGATCGGCGGCGTCTACCCGGCGCTGGTCGAGCAGTTCCAGGTCAAGCCCAACCAGCAGGGCAAGGAAGCGGACTATATCCAGCGCAACATCAACGCCACGCGCGAGGCGTACAACATCGACAAGACCGAGGTCGAAAACTACAACGCCGAGTCCGACCCGGCCAAGGTCCAGAAGGGCGGCGACGCCTCAGTCACCGGCGTCCGGCTGCTCGACCCGGCGCTGCTGTCCTCGACGTACGAGCAGACGCAGCGCATCCGCGGTTTCTACAACTTCGGCGACACGCTCGACGTCGACCGCTACCCCGACAGCACCGGCAAGCTGGTCGACCACGTCGTCGGCGTGCGCGAGATGACCGGCCCGCCCGAGGGCCAGAACAACTGGATCAACCGGGCCCTGGTCTACACCCACGGCTACGGTTTCGTCGCCGCGCCGGGCAACCAGGTCGACGGCGGCGGCCTGCCCAACTACGACGCCAAGGACATGCCGGTCACCGGCTCCCTGGCGACGACCACCGGGCTGCGCCAGCCGCGCATCTACTTCGGCGAGGAGCCGGCCGCGGAGGAGTACGTCATCGCGGGCGGCAACCCGAAGACCAAGGAGCTCGACTACCCGCAGACGGGCGGCACGGGCCAGGCGGACAACATCTACGACGGCAAGGGCGGCGTCCGCGTCGGCTCGTTCCTCAACAGGCTCGTCTACGCCGCCAAGTACGGCGAGGCGAACATCCTGCTGTCGGGCGACATCAACGACAACTCCCAGATCCTGTACGTTCGCAACCCGCGCGAAAGGGTCCAGAAGGTCGCGCCCTTCCTCGCGCTCGACGGCAACCCCTACCCGGCGATCGTCAACGGGCGCATCACCTGGATCATCGACGGCTACACGACGTCCAACGACTACCCGTACTCGCAGAGCGAGAGCCTCGGCGACATGACGCGCGACGCGACCACCGACCGCCGCGTGATCGCCCAGCAGCCGACCGACAAGATCAACTACATTCGCAACTCCGTCAAGGCCACGGTCGACGCCTACGACGGCACGGTCACGCTCTACGGCTGGGACACCAACGACCCGCTGCTGCGGACCTGGAGCAAGGCGTTCCCGGGCGTCATCCGCCCGGCCTCGGAGATGAGCGCCGACCTGCGCAACCACGTCCGCTACCCCGAAGACCTGTTCAAGGTGCAGCGCTACACGCTGTCGCGCTACCACATCACCAACCCCGCCGCCTTCTACAGCGGCCAGGACTTCTGGAACGTCCCGGGCGACCCCACGCAGAACGACAAGAACATCAAGCAGCCGCCCTACTACCTGACCACCACGATGCCGGGCGGCCAGCCGACGTTCTCGCTGACGACGACGTTCGTGCCGCGGCAGGGAAGCGCCAACCTGTCGGCGTTCATGGCGGTCGACTCGTCGGCAGACTCCGCCTACGGTCGGCTGCGCATCCTGCGCATGCCGTCCAACACACCCATCCCGGGCCCAGGGCAGGTGCAGAACGCCTTCCAGAGCCGCCTAGCCGGCCAGCTCAACGTGATGGGCGTGGGTAGCTCGTCGCTCCGGTACGGCAACCTGCTGACGCTGCCGTACGCGGGCGGCCTGCTCTACGTCGAGCCGGTGTACGTCCAGGTGGCCGCGGGCGGGGGCCAGGAGCCGTACCCGATCCTGCAGCGGGTCCTGGTGTCGTACGGCAACAAGATCGGCGTCGGGCCGGACCTGGAGAAGGCGCTCGCGGAGGTCTTCGGCGGCCAGCAACAGCAGCCGAACACCCCCACCGAGCAGAACGTCCCCAACCAGGCCAACACGGCGATCAACTCGGCGATCGCCAACGCCAAGAAGGCGTACGAGGACGCGCAGAAGGCCCTGCAGTCCAGCCCGCCCAACTGGGACGCCTACGGCGAGGCTCAGAAGAGGCTCGAGGAGGCGCTGAAGGCGCTGGAGGGGGCCAACGCCCAGCAGCCCAAGCCTTCGGCGACCCCGTCGGCCACTCCATCCGCCACCCCGTCGGCGACCCCATCGGTCTCACCGTCGGGCACGCCTTCCGTCTCGCCATCCCCTACGGGATCGCAAGCGGCGGGCACGTCCTAGCGCAATCAGTTTGCGCCCACCCCGCGTCGCCTACTAGTCTTTAGGAGCAACAACGCGACGCGGGGTGGAGCAGTTCGGTAGCTCGCTGGGCTCATAACCCAGAGGTCGCAGGTTCAAATCCTGCCCCCGCTACCAACCCGGAAGCCCGGACTCTTACGGAGTCCGGGCTTCCGGCTTTCCCGGCGGCGACGGCCCTACCGGGGAGGGGCACGCCGGATCGGCCGGCGACGCGTTCCCGCCGCCCAAGACACCGCCATTCCGTCGGCGGTGCGGGCCCATCCGGCCAGAGCACGAGGCGCCCCACTCCCGTCCGTGGTGCCGTTCCAGCGGTGCCTCCGAAAGACGCTCGCGCGGGCCGCCTGGTCGCACGGACGGTTACGCCGGGCGGCGAGCGGGGTGTCCGGCCGTCGTTTCGCGCGCCGGTGGGCTGGGGTGGGCACGCCCATCGGCGGGTGGGACTTTCGATCGGCCCCATGCGCCTTCCGCAAGGGACCGTCACCACCGACGGCGGGCCGCTCCGGGGTCGGCGTGGTCAATGCACTCCGCGGGCCCTGTATAGTTATTTACAGAGACACCGCCGCGGGGTGGAGCAGTTCGGTAGCTCGCTGGGCTCATAACCCAGAGGTCGCAGGTTCAAATCCTGTCCCCGCTACAAAGCCAGAGTCCCTGGTCACCGGAGAGATCCGGAGACCAGGGACTCTGTCGTTTTCCCGGCCTTGCCCGCCCCGTCCCGCAGATGATTACATCATTACATGACTGAAGAATCAGTACCCACGCTGTACGAATGGGCCGGCGGCACTGAGGCGTTCGAGCGGCTGACCGAAGCGTTCTATCGCACGGTCGTCAAGGACGACCTGATCGGCCCATTGTTCGCGCATATGGACCCCGATCACCCCAAATATGTGGCGATGTGGCTCAGCGAGGTCTTCGGCGGCCCCGACCGGTACACCAACGAGCGCGGCGGCTACCCCAACATGCTCCGCCACCACCTCGGCAAGGCCATCACCGAGCCCCAGCGCCGCAGGTGGGTGAACCTCCTCATGGACGCGGCCGACGAAGTGGGACTGCCTGACGACCCAGAGTTCAGGGCGGCGTTCGCCGGCTACATCGAATGGGGCACCAGGCTGGCCAGGCACAACTCCCAGCCGGACGCCACGCCGCCGCTCGAGGCCCCCGTGCCCCACTGGGGCTGGGGGGTCGCGCCGCCGTACCAGCCGTAGCCTGGAGGAATGGGAAGCACGTCCCGCGGGAGGCTGCGCGTTCACCTGGGTGCGGCGCCCGGCGTGGGCAAGACGTACGACATGCTGAGCGAGGCGCACCGCGCCCGCGAACGTGGCAAGGACGTGGTCGTGGGCTTCGTCGAGACCCACGGCCGCGCCAGGACCGCCCGCCTGCTTGAGGGGCTGGAGGTCCTGCCGAGGCGGACGATGACCTACCGGGGCGCGACGTTCACCGAGCTGGACGTGGAGGCCGTCATCGCCCGAGCCCCCGCCGTGGCGCTGATCGACGAGCTCGCCCACACGAACGTCCCCGGCTCCCGCAACGTCAAGCGCTGGCAGGACATCGACGAGGTGCTCGACGCCGGCATCGACGTCGTCTCCACCCTCAACATCCAGCACCTCGAATCCCTGAACGACGTGGTCGAGCAGATCACCGGCGTGCCGCAGCGGGAGACCGTACCCGACGAGGTGGTGCGGCGGGCCGAGCAGATCGAGCTCGTGGACATGTCACCCGAGGCGCTGCGCCGGCAGATGGCGCACGGGAACGTCTACCCGCCCGACCGGGCCGACGCCGCGCTGGCCAACTACTTCCGGGTCGGCAACCTGACCGCCTTGCGGGAGCTCGCCCTGATCTGGCTCGCGGACAAGGTGGACGAGCAACTCGACCAGTACCGCGCCGACCATGCCATAGCGGGCACCTGGGAGGCCCGCGAACGCGTGGTGGTCGCCCTCACCGGAGGCGCGGAGGGGGACACGCTCATCCGCCGGGCCGCGCGCATCGCGGCCAGGAGCAAGGGAGCCGATCTGCTGGCCGTGCACGTCACCAGCGCCGACGGCCTGACCTCCGGCGGCGACCCCGCGAACCTGGTGCACCAGCGGGCCCTCGTCGAGGCCCTGGGCGGGTCCTACCACCAGGTGGTCGGCGACGACATCCCGCGTGCGCTGCTGGAGTTCGCCCGTGGCGTGAACGCCACCCAGCTCGTCCTGGGCGCGTCGCGAAGGGGGCGGCTCGCGCAGATCGTCACGCGGGGCGTGGGCGTGACGACGACGGCGCTGTCCGGGTCGATCGACGTGCACATGGTGACGCACGAGGCGACCAGGACGGGCCGCGAGCGGGCGCGGTCGAGCGCCGCGCTGACCCGCAGGCGGCGGCTGTCCGGCTGGGGGCTGGCGCTGCTCGCGCCGCCGCTGCTCACGGCCGCCCTCCGGCCACTCGGCCTGTCACTGCCCAGCGAGATCCCGCTCTTCCTGCTGCTGGTCGTCGGGGTGGCCCTGGTGGGCGGCATGTGGCCGGCGTTGACGGCGGCGGTGCTCGGGTTCGGGCTGCTCAACTGGTTCTTCACGCCGCCGCTGCACACGTTGACGATCGCCGAGCCGCAGAACGTGCTCGCGCTGACCACGTTCGTGCTGGTGGCGGTCATGGTCAGCACGGTCGTCGACCTGGCGGCCAGGCGCAGCAGGGAGGCGGCGCGCTCGCGGGCGGACGCCGAGGTGCTGTCCACGCTGGCGGGTCACGTGCTGAGGGGCGACGCGGCGCTGCCCTCGCTGCTGGCCAGGACGCGGGAGACGTTCGGGCTCGGCACGGTGACCCTGCTGGAGCGCACGGACGACTGGCACATCGTCGCCACCTCGGGCGGCGTGCCGTGCACGAGGCCGGGCACGGCCGACACCGACGTCGTGATCGACGAGCGGCTCGTGCTCGCCGCCCGGGGCCGGCTCCTGGACGCGAGCGACCGGCGGGTGCTGGAGGCGTTCGCGGCGGAGGCGGCGGTCGCCCTGCGCGAGCAGCGGCTGCGCGAGGCGGCCGAGCAGGCGGAGCCGCTGGCCGAGGCCGACAGGATGCGCACCGCTCTGCTGGCCGCCGTCAGCCACGACCTGCGTACGCCGCTCGCCTCGGCCAAGGCGGCGGTCGAGAGCCTGCGCAGCACCGACGTGACCTGGTCGGAGGAGGACCGCGGCGAACTGCTGGCCACCGCCGAAGAGTCGCTGATCAAGCTGGACCGGCTCGTCGCGAACCTCCTCGACATGAGCCGCCTCCAAGCAGGCGTGCTCGGCGTGAACCTGGAGCCCGTGGCGGTCGGGGACGTGCTGCCGCACGCCATCGACGACCTCGGCCCGCTGAGCGACCAGATCCGCAGCGACCTCCCGCCCATCGTCCCCGAGATCATGGCCGACCCCGCCCTGCTGGAGCGGGTGCTCGTCAACCTCATGTCGAACGCCCTCCGCTACAGCCCCGACGGCGAACCCGTGCTCGTCAACGCGGGGTGGCACGGCGAGAACGTGGAGATCCGCATCGTCGACCGGGGCCCCGGGATTCCGCCGGAAGCGCATGAAAGGGTGTTCATGCCGTTCCAGCGGCTCGGCGACCGCGACAGCCACACGGGCGTGGGGCTCGGCCTGGCGCTCTCGCGCGGCCTCACCGAGGCGATGGGCGGCACGCTCGTACTGGAGGACACGCCCGGAGGGGGACTGACCATGACCGTCTCGCTGCGGAGGCACACGTGACCCGCGTGCTGGTGGTGGACGACGAGCCGCAGATCCTGCGCGCTCTGCGCGTCAACCTGGCCGCCCGGCAGTACGAGGTGGCGGTCGCGGCCGACGGCGGCTCGGCGCTGCGCCAGGCCGCCGAGTGGCATCCCGACCTGGTCATCCTCGATCTCGGGCTGCCCGATCTGGACGGTGTGGAGGTCATCGAGGGCCTGCGCGGCTGGACCGCCGTACCGATCATCGTCCTCTCGGGGCGGGCGGACAGCACCGACAAGGTGGACGCGCTCGACGCGGGCGCCGACGACTACGTGACGAAGCCGTTCAGCATCGACGAGCTGCTCGCCCGCGTCCGCGCCGTGACCCGCCGCACGGGCCAGCACGAGGAGGAGGCCGCCACGGTGCGGCTGGGCGATCACGTGATCGACCTCTCCAGCAAGACGATCTCGGGAGGGGTACGGCTGACGCCCACGGAGTGGCACTTCCTGGAGATCCTGCTGCGGAACCCGGGCAAGCTGATCAGCCAGCGCCAGCTGCTGCGGGAGGTCTGGGGAGACTCCTACCTCAAGGAGACGCACTACCTGCGCCAGTACATGGCCCAGCTCCGGCGCAAGCTTGAACGGAATCCCGCCCGTCCGGTCCACCTGCTGACCGAGGCGGGGATGGGCTACCGGTTCCAGCCGTCGGCTTCCTCCGAGTAGCAGTGGCCCGACGGCTTGACGAGCATCACGACCGTTCTCTGCACGGCCCAACCGAGGAGCAGGATCCCGAAGGCCACCTGCACGACCCGCATCCAGAGGGATGAGCTCTGATCCGCATAGATCACGATGCCAACCCACATCAGGCCAAATATCCCGACTAGTGCGACTGCTGCCCAATTAAAGCCCCGCTGCCACATATGCGAAGTCTTACAGCCGGTCAGCCAAGGCCGGGTATGGGCCGAGTGCTCATCGGGTCAGCGGCTGTGGCCACACTCCGCAGTGCGCGGCCGATCGCCCGGATCGCCCCGCTGCGCCGACCTTTGACCCAGCACCCGGTGCCGCCCGGTACGCTCACGCCGGCCATCGACATCCTGCCTCCTTCGGCGGTGGTCAGGTGCCCGGGCGCCGAGAACGCAGCCGAAGTCCCAGGACCAAGGCCAGGCCGAGGGCCACGAGGAGAGCCGCGACGGCGAAGGTCCAGCGCGTTCCGCGAGCTGTCTCCGCTGCCGCGGCTGTGGTGACATCACTCGTGCCGACGGCGAAGGCGAAGACCGCGCCCATGGCCGATGCGCCGGTCATGAGGCCTAGGTTCCGGGAGAGACTGAGCATGCCCGACACCAGCCCGCGCCGGTGAGGGGAGACGTCCTTCATGACCGCGGTGTTGTTGGCCGCCTGGAACAGCGCGTAGCCGGCAGTCACGACGACCAGGGGCACGACGTATCCGATGACACCGGCCGCCGTGGGCATCAAGGAGAGCACCACGGCGCCACCGATGATGCCGCTGAGCCCGACGACCACCATGGTGCCGGCGCCGAAGCGGTCGGTGGCGCGGCCCGCCGGGACGCCGGTGAGGGCGGACACCGCGGGGCCCGCCGACATCGCCAGGCCGACGAAGGCCGGGTCTAGCCCGAGTGCCCGTGCCAGATGGAAGGGTCCCACGACGAGAGTGGTCATCATGACGGTGGAGACCAGGGCGCTCGTCGTCAGGCCGGCGGCGAGGACGGGATCGCGGAGCATCGAGAGGGTGAGCAGCGGGGACGAGACCCGGCTCTCGGCGATGACGAACAGCGCGAGGCCTGCTCCCGAGGCGATGAGCAATCCGATGGTCAGCGGGCCGAAGGAGCTCCCTTCGATCGTCATGGCCAGCGCGTAGGCGCACAGGGTGATCGCCAGCAATGCCGCGCCCACGGTGTCGAACCGTCGGCCTGCGGAGCTCGGCGCCGGCGCGGAGCTGGGCAGCACCCGGAAGGTGAGGACGAGCGTGACCAGGCCGAGCGGCACACAGGCGAGGAACATCACACGCCAGCCGAAGACCTCGATCAGGACGCCACCGAGGGACGGGCCGAGCGCCGTGCCGACTGCCGACATCGTTCCGAGCAGTCCCATGACAGCGCCGGTGCGGTCCTTGGGCACCGTCTCTCCGACGAAGGCCATGGTCAGCGCCATCATGCAGGCGGCGCCGGCCCCTTGGAGCGCCCGGGCGGCGATCAGGAGGGCAAGGTTCGGCGCGAGAGCGCAGAGCAGCGTGGCGAGAGTGAACACGGCGATGCCACTCACCATCAGGCGGCGCCGGCCGGCGAGATCCCCGAGCCGACCGGCTCCGACGACCAGTGTCGTGACGGCCAGGAGGTAGGCGATCACCACCCACTGAACCTCGTTGAAGGCCGCGTCGAAGGCCACAGCCACATTCGGCAGGCCGACGTTGGCGATGCTGATGCTCAGTGAGGGCAGCAGCATCGACAGCGACAGCGCGCTGAGCGCCCAGAACAGTGGCGGGCGGCGCGCAGGCGGCGCCTGCTCAGGCTCGGTGCTCGGAGAAGTTGCTGATCTCAAGATGATGGCTTCTTCCTGACGTCGACGGGTTCGCCACGACCGTAGGTCGCCTCTCGGCCTGGCGGAAGACGCAATGATGGAAAGCCACTTGTGCATGAGACGCCATGTATGAGCTGATCTGTGGGATCGTGTCCGCATGGCGCGGCCCGATCTGAATTTGCTGGTGACGCTGGACGTTCTGCTCGAGGAGGGCAGCGTGACGCGGGCGGGAGAGCGGCTCGCGCTCAGCCCGTCCGCGATGAGCCGCGCGCTCGCACGATTGCGGCGAGCCACGGGTGACCCGCTGCTGGTGCGCGCCGGACGGGGGCTGGTGCCCACGCCCCGCGCCCTGGAGCTGCGCGACCGTGTGCGCGGCCTGGTCCAGGAGGCGGAGGAGGTACTGCGGCCGGCTGACCAGCTGGACCTGGCGACGCTGGAGAGGACTTTCGCGTTCCGTGGCAGCGATGGGTTCGTGGAAAGATTCGGACCCGAGTTGGTCGCCAGAGTCGGCAGAGCGGCACCTGGCGTACGGTTGCGCTTCCTGCAGAAGACCAAGAAGGACGTCGCCCCTCTGCGGGAAGGCATGGTCGACCTGGAGACGGGCGTCATCGAGCACGCTCTGGCTCCGGACGTGCTGAGCAAGCCCCTGTTCACCGACCGGTTCATCGGGGTGGTCCGGAGTGAGCACCCGCTGAGCACCGGGAAGGTGACGACGGCCCGTTATGCCTCCGCGCGACACGTGCACGTCTCGCGGCGCGGCCTGACGGAGGGACTGGTGGATGAGGCGCTTCGCCCGACGGGCCGCCACCGGGACGTCGTGACGGTCGTCGACGGCTTCAACGCCGCGTTGGCCCTGGCGAAGGCTTCGGACCTGGTCGCCACGGTTCCGGATCGTCACACCGTGGACCTGCGGCAAGGAATGTGCTTCTTCGAGTTGCCGTTCCGCGCCCCCGAGGTGACGGTGTCGTTGTTGTGGCACGTACGTCTCGACGCAGACCCGGCTCATCGGTGGCTGCGCAACTGCGTCCTCGACGTGTGCCGCTTCGACGGACAGGCTTGACCGTCACTGTCACGACTCCCGCTCCGCTGCCGGGCGCTGGAGCGCCAGGACGGCCATGTCGTCACCGAACGCGACGACCATCCGACGCGACAGCGACACGCGACACCGCGCCGGGCAGATCCGGCCGCTGGAGTTGGCGGTCGCTGTCCAGGCCCCACACCCGACCGGTCCGATCCGTGCTCCCCGTCACCACGGCCGGGAAGCCGCGACGGCGTGCACCGGCGGCTCTCCGGCCGGCATCGCGCGGTTGCCGGCCGCCGGGTGCGGTTCACGTACGGGCCCGGCCTGAAGGTCAGGCCGTGAGGGCGGCCGCTGCCTCCCGGTAGATGACGCTCGGGTCCTCGGACAGCCACGCCTTCACCTGGTGGCTCCAGGCGTCGGCGAGCACCTCCGGCCGGTGCGCCTCGATGCCGTCGAGGGCTGCCGCGACGATCGCCTCGGGGGCGGTCTTGTCGCCGTCGTACCAGGCCATCATGTCGGTGTCCGCGGCGCCCAGGTGCAGTCCCGTCACCAGGGTGCGCTGGTCGGCCAGCTCCAGGCGGACGCTGTTGGTGAGCGCCCACTCGGCGGCCTTGGCCACGTGGTAGGCGCCGGCGCCGTTGAAGGCGAGCCAGGAGAGCGCGGACAGGACGTTGAGGATCGCGCCGTCGGCCAGTTGGGGCGCGAAGGCGCGGATCACGTTGAGGGTGCCGTAGAAGTGGGTGTCCATCTCGCGGCGGATCGTGTCCAGATCGCCGGTGACGAGGTTCGCGCCGGTGGAGATGCCGGCGTTGTTGATGACGATCTTGACGTCGGCCGCCGCGGCGGCCGCGGCGGCGACCGACGCCGGGTCCGTGATGTCCAGGCGCAGCGGGATGGCTCCCGGTACGTCGATGAGGTCGGGACGGCGGGCGGTGGCGTACACCTTGCCGGCGCCGCGGTCGAGGAGGGAAAGGACGAATTGCCGGCCCAGGCCGCGATTGGCGCCGGTGACCAGCACATGTGCTCCGTTGATCTGCATGCTGGATAGGCTAGAACCTGACGTTGACGTCAGAGGCAAGTATTGTGATGGAGGTCACGGTGCGGATCGGCGAGTTGGCGGCGCGGTCGGGCGTCAGCGTGCGGGCCTTGCGTTACTACGAGGAGCAGGGGCTGCTGGCGGCGGGCCGGAGCGGGTCGGGGCAGCGTCACTATCCCGAGTCGGCGGCCGACCGCGTTCGGCTGATCCAGATGCTCTACTCCGCCGGGCTGTCCAGCCGGACCATCGCCGAGCTGCTGCCCTGCGTCGATGCCAAGGTCAGCACCCCCGAATCACGTGCCCGGCTGGCCGCCGAACGTGATCGCATCGACGCCCAGATCGCCGAGCTGACCCGTACGCGTGACCACCTGGACGAGGTCATCGCCTGCGCCGGGAGCCCGGCCAGCGGCTGCGCGTGGATCGAGGACCGAGAAGTCACCACGCAGGCGAGTCACTCCGCGACGCCATGATCGCCGCGGCCCGGTTCGGGCTCGATGTCAAGAACGCGGTCCGTTACACGTCCGGGAGCTTCTGGGGAGCACCGGCTGACGCCCAAGACTCCGCCGTAGCCTTGGGCGCCTTGCCGGCGCGCCCTGGCAGGCCGTACCGCTGTCGAGCCGATCGATGGAGGTGGCGATGAAGCGCTCCGTGCATCCGTTATGAATCCGTTATCGCTGGAAGGTGATGGGAGGGCCGCCAGTGGGGATAGTGGATCTCGAAGTCCAGCAGAGGGCTTCCTCTCACGCGAACCAAGGCGTGCCTCTGCATGGGCTTTTTTCCATGGACGGGGCCGCCGGAACATTTGGGAGAAGCACGTGCCCGTCCTGACCACCACCTCCGACCAGCTCACCGCTGAGGACCTCCTGACCCGCCTGGCCGACCCGAACATCTCCCACCTGGACGCGGCGCGCATCCGCGAGCGTCTGGTGGAGATGCACGAGGGACTGGTGACCGAGATCACCCGTCGCTACCGCTACCGCGGTGAGTCGATGGACGATCTGCGCCAGGCCGCCTACGTGGGGCTGATGAAGGCCGTCAACGGCTACGATCCCTCGCTCGGTCACGACTTCAGGGGATACGCCATGGTCACCGTGCTGGGCGAGGTCAAGCGGCACTTCCGCGACCGCACCTGGGCCATCCGGGTGCCACGCGTCTATCAGGAACGCCGTATCGAGATCAACAAGGCCACGGCCGAGCTGACGCAGGTCCTCGGTCACTCGCCGACCGTCGCCGAGCTGGCCGCCAAGCTGGGCATCTCCGAGGAGGACGTGCTGCTGGCGATGGAGGCGTCCACCGCCTACTCGGCGCTGTCGCTGGACGCGCCGGTCGGCGGCGGCGACGAGGACGCGGCCGAGCTGGGCGACCTCCTTGCCGCGCCGGACAACTCGCTCGACACCCTGCTCGACGCGCAGGCGATCAAGCCGCTCATCGACGCCCTGCCGGCTCGGGAGAAGAACATCCTGCTGATGCGTTTCTACGGCAACATGACCCAGTCGGAGATCGCCAAGGAGTTCGGGATCTCGCAGATGCACGTCTCGCGCATCCTGCGCGCCGTGCTCGCCAAGCTGCGCACCGCGTTGACGGCCTGATCCTCAACCCTGACCCCCGAGTCCCGCACCCTGGCGGCGTTCACCGCCTGCCCGCCTTCCTCCTCCGCCGCGTTGGCTGCCGGGCGCGCTTCGGCGCGCCCGGCTCGATCGCCCGGGGTCCGAGTGAGCCGGTCCAGCTTCCCGGCGCAGCCGGTCGGCTGCGGCCGGGTGCGGAGCGCGACGCCGTGTCGGGCGCCTGGCTGCTGGAGTTCAGCTGGTTCGAGAGCGTACGTGCGCCGGCGGGCCAAGTACATGGGCGCCATCGGCGCGGTCTTCGGCCTTTCCTCAGTGGCCGGTCCGCTCCTGGGCGGCTGGATCACCGACAACGCCTCGTGGCAGTGGGCCTTCTGGATCGACGTCCCCCTCGGCGTCGCCGCGTTCGCCATCGGCTACTTCGGCATCCGGCTCCCCAAGCCCGACCGGACGGCCAGACTCGACTACCTCGGAACCGCTCTCATGGCGATCACGGTCACCAGCCTGGTGCTGGTCGCCGACTGGGCGGCAACGATCACGCGTGGGACTCGCCGCTGATCCTGTCGCTCGTCGCAGTGACCATCGCCGGCTCGATCGTCTCCGGACTGCTCCTGCTGCCGATGGTGGCCGGCCTGATGCTCACCGCCACCGTCTCCGGCCAGCTCATCGCCAAGATCTCGGGTCTGGTCATCGTCCCGGCGGGCGTGTACCTGCTCTCGACCCTCAACGCGGACTCGCCGGTCCAGCTGGTGTGCGCCTATCTGGCACTGCTCGGCGCCGGCATGGGCCTGCTCATGCAGAACCTGGTCCTGCCCGTGCAGAACGCCTTCCCGCGCAGCGAGGTCGGCACCGCCACCTCCGCCAACAACTTCTTCCGTGAGATCGGCGCGACCGTCGCCACAGCCGCGGTCGGCGCGCTGTTCGCCGAGCGGCTCACCGGCTCCCTGTCCGGCCTCGCGCTGAGCCTGGGCGGGAAGGGCACCGACTCGCTCACCCCCGAGCTCGTCCGCTCGCTGCCCGAGTCGGTCCGCGATCAGGTGGTGCATTCCTACGTCGACGCGCTCCTGCCGATCTTCGCGGGTCTGTCCGTGGTCGCCCTCGCAGCCCTGGCACTCGCATTCTTCCTGCCCGACCGCAGGCTGCGGGAGGACGAACCCGAATCGGAGACCGCAGACGCCTGGGCGCTTCAAATCGTCGCAGCCGACCGGCGGAGCGGCGCATGAGCGAGCCGCTCGCCCCGAACGTCCTCGGCATCGATGACGAGCCGAACATCAGCCCAAGAAGCAACCCTCAGCCTAAGAAGCAACCCTCAGCGTGAGAAGCAGTCCTCAGCCCAAGAAGCAGTCCTCAGCGTGAGAAGCAGCCCTCAGCGCGGGAGGGTCCGCCTCATGCCGACACACCGGCGCAGCCGCATTCCGCGCGGACGCTGGGGGACGGACTCCTCCAGGCAGGCGAGCAGCAGGGCCGCCGTATGGGCGTCCGCCAGGATGCGCTGGACGGCCTCGCCGTCCTCCGGCATCTGGCCGCGCTCCGACAACTCGTGCTTGAGGAACGCCATGGGGTCGGGCGCGTCCGCGATGTCGGCCGCCACCGTCGCCCGCGCCGCCGTGAGCAGACGCAGATAGTGGGTACGGAGCACGGCCTCGCGCATTCGCGCGTGTTCGAGATCGTCGATCAGGGTCCTGGCGATTCTCAACAGGTCTCCGGCATGGGTCGCCTCGTCGGCAAGGAAGGCACGGATGTCGTCGAACTCCGAGCGGGTCATAGCGGACACCTCCGAGAGCGCAGTCTGCTCGTAGGTACTTCGTACCTGGGAGCGATTGCGGACGACTTGCCGTCGGCTTGACGGCCGGGGCGCCGACCTGGGTGTCCTTGGTGAGGTTTGGGCGTTGCGTGGTGAGGGAACAACCACCTGATTACCTGAGTGGCGCGAAGTACGTGCGCCGGGCTGCTAGAGTTGCTTCGCGCAGGGCGGCCGAGGGGGCCACAGAGACTCCCGAAGATGCCCGGCAAATCCCACTTACTTCGAGGGTCGTCCTCCGATGGATTCGCATCGGTTCGGATGGGCTGGTAAGTTAGAGGGGTTGTCCCGGAAGCGGGGCAGGTCTTAATTCCAGCAAGTCGAGCAAGTCGGGTCAATTTGACAGGGACTTGAACGGCTGAAAGAATAAAGACACAACGAAATGAACGCCTCCGAGCGAAAGACCTGAACGGTCTCAAGTGAGGAAGTACGCGTCCGTTTCTTGAGAACTCAACAGTGTGTTAAAAGCCAGTGCATGAGATACACATGCATATCCCCGTCATTATTGACGGAAATTGCTTGGATTCACAATCCAGACGAAAGACATTGT